>NZ_JBFULD010000122.1:0-11108 GCF_056400505.1 Terrabacter sp. P5_B1 | reverse complement strand
GAGCAGCGCCGGGGCGATCATGATCGGCAGGAGGAGGAAGGTGAAGATGACCTTCTTGCCGGGGAAGGCGCGGTTGATCAGCAGCGCCAGGGCGAAACCGAGGACCGTCTCGATGGTGGTGACCACGGCGGCGAAGCCGACCGTGAACCGGGCCGCGTGGAGGAACCCAGGCGATGAGAACAGTGTGGTGAAGTTGTGCCACCCGACGAAGGGGGCGGTTGGGTCCTGCAGTGTCAGGCCGTAGAAGCTGGTCTGGATCCCTTGGAAGAGGGGGTAGGCGACGAAGATCGCCGCGAAGATGAGCAAAGGGGAGGCGAGGACCCACTTGGCGCGTCGTGCGCCAGCTTGGTTCGAGGCTGACATGTCGTCCTTTCCGGGGTTCCCGCGGTGTGGCACGGGGGGTGTGCCACACCGCGCGGGGGTCGTCAGGGCAGCAGCGACTGGAGGTCCTCGTTGGCGGTCTTGAGCGCGGATGCTGCGTCGGTGGTGCCGACCCATGCCCCGCTGAGGTCCTCGGCGAGTTTGGAGTACGCCTGGAACGTCTGGGGGAAGACCGGCTCGGCGTATCCGTACTTCTCAATCGATTCCGAGATCATCGAGAATGCCGGGTTGATCGAGGCTTGGTCCTTGAGGACCTGGGGCATCGCGGGGATGCCGCCAGCCTTGGCGTAGGTGGTCATTGCCGCAGGGGTGGCCACGTAGTTCATGAACTTGGTGGCGGCGGCCTTGTTGCCGGAGTACTTGTTCAGGGCCACGGCCAACGCGTGCACGTGCGTCTTGCCGGATGGGACTCGCGCGATCGCGATCTTGCCGGCGACCTGGGGTGACTTCGCCGGGTCGTTGAGCTCGGCGAAGCCCGCCGACCACTGGAGGGCGAAGGCGGCGTTGCCTGACTTCAGGGCGGCCTGGGTCTCGGGGAACTCGGCCTGCGAGCTGTCCGGGGAGGCCCACTTGTTCGTGTAGATGTCGGAGTAGACCTTGACGGCCTTGGCTGCCTCTGGGGTCGCCAGGTTGGCCTTGCCCGACGCGTCGGTCCAGGAGCCCCCGGAGCCCCACAGCACGTCGTTCCAGATCATCGTGTTGTAGAGCAGGTTCTTCGCCTGGAGAATCGTGCCGTACTTCGTGGGGGAGGCGCTGTTGGTGCCCATCGTGAAGTAGGCGGCCATCGCCTTGTAGTCGTCCCACGTCCACTCGTCGGCCGGCTTGGGGTCAAGCTCGTGGCCGACGGCCTTCATCGAGATGGCCTTGTAGGCGGCCTTCTTCGCGTTGTCGGCGAGCAGGGCGTGGACGAGGTCCTTCCGGTAGAGCAGGAAGTGGTTGCTGACGTCGAGGGGCAGCGCATACTGCTTGCCCTGGTACTTCAGTCCGTCGACCGCGACCGGGAAGTAGTTCGATGCGTCGATGGAGGTCAGGGGGTCCAGAGATGCTGCGAACTGCCCAACGTTGTAGCTGGCGACGAAGTAGATGTCCTGGTCGCTGGACTTGGCGGCCATGAGGGTCGCCTCCTTAGAGAAGGTGTCCTGCCGCGACAGCAAGGTCATCTCGACCTTGACGCCGTCGGTCTTGCCCTGGTGGGCGTTGTAGTCCGCGACCACCTTCGACATGGCGTCGCCCTCTGGTCCGGGCCAGAGCACCATCTTCACGGTTCCGGACCCACTGCCGGTCTGACCACCGGCGCTGCCACCCGTGCTCGGAGAGCAACCGGCCAGCACCACTGCCACGGCCGCTCCTGCGGCCAAGACTCCATACACCTTCATCGAGATCTCCTTTGGTACGGACCAATAGCATGACATGACATCCCGAGGGCGTGCAAGAGGTGACCCAAGGCAGATTTGGTCCGTACTAGTTGCGGTTAGTGCTGCCTGACAGGCGATGTGATCCACCTACCGAGCGGATAGCACTCGCGCGCCGTCGCGGACGCCGTGGCGACCCGGGTCAGGCGCCATGTGGGTGAAACCCCGCGGCGACAGGCGGCGGATGGACGCATGTGGCCTGGGCGTGACTCGCGGGTCAGGCGTCGGCCTCGATCGCGAAAGTGTTGCCATCAGGATCCTGGAACCACGCGATGCGACCGCCCCCGGCTCGCGGAGTGATTCCTTTCGCGTCGTGCTGGTACGCGTCGTAGCGGACGAACTCGACGCCAACAGCGGCGAGTTCCTCAACTACCTGGTCGATGTCATCGACGTACCGATAGCGGACAGCGTCGCCCAGCCCACGTGGCACCCGGGGCGCGCCGTCGCCTCGAGGATCGAGGCCCTACCGTAGGCACGCAGCGCCACGAGAGGGATCCCGGTGCGCTTAGCGGTGCCCGCCAACCACATCGGGTCGGGGGCGACCACAAGGGCTTTGGCGTTTGGATCGTGGCCGGCCCTCGTCGGCGCTGCGTCGGCATCACTGACGGCGGGCGCGGTCAGGGCGGTGGTGTCGACAATGTTGACGAGGGACCTCGACGCCGGCTCCTCGACGACACTCTCGGACCGGTGACCAGCAAGCCAAGCCGTGCCGAGGAGGGCGAGCGGGAGGACGAGTGCGGCTGCGTGAGCCAAGCGGGGGCGGGGGCGTTGTTGCGAACGGATGGGCACCGTTAGCAGAACCGGCCGGTGAGGTCGTCGGCCGTGCGCTGGCCCTGTACCGCTAGTTCGGCCCCACGGCCGCACAGGACCAGACATTCAAGGGAGTGCTTCGCATACCGCCATCTTGGCGGACCAGGCCCCAGCGCTGCGCCGACGTTCGCACGGACGCCATGTCCGCAGGACCTCGGCGCCGCCGACCGTCTTGCGGCCGAACGTCCAATGAGCGGCATGTCCGGTAAACGCCTCACGCCGATGACAGCACGTCTGGGTCGCCTCGACGACGGCGATCAGGGCGCCGGCGTCTCGGGTTCACCACGCCCGCACGTTCCCCAAGAAATGCTTCGCCTCCAAGTCTGAGCGTGGGTAGTGCTCCGCGCCGCGCGAAACCACGAAGACTGGCGCGGAGGAACTGCTCGAGGTCGGCGCTGCGAGGTTACGAGACCGTCTTACTGGTCGGTGGGTCCGTGGGGTCCTTCTGCCAGGGCCAGCGGCCGGTGATCTCGAGCTCGAGGGAGAAGCTGAGAAAGGTGCGGATCAGCACGATGAGCGCCAGGACGAGGACGCTGGCCAGTGTCGGGGTCACGGCGACGGTGCGGATGATGTCGGCGGCCACCAGCAGCTCGAGGCCCAGCAGGATCGTGCGTCCCAGTTGTTGGCGGAACTGCCGGTAGGTGCCTGGCTGCTGTCCGCGGGCACTCTGGGCCGCTCGCACTGCTGCTACGACGGCGCCGATGACCAGAACGAGGACCCCGGCCGTGTCCATGCCCTTGCCAGCTAGCTCGACGGCCTCGCTGAAGTCCACGTCGTTCCTTCCCGTTCATCGGTGTCTCCCACTGCAGATACCCCGCCAGAGACTGCGAGGCAAGAGGGTCCGAGGACGCGGCACGACTACGGTGGCAGGCCCGACGACTTCCGGCCAGCCGTCGGCGACGACCATCCCGCCCGCGGTCGGGACCGGGAACTGCTCCGACCACCGCTCGTAGGCGGGGGATATGCCACGGTCGCGCGTTGCCGGCGCCCGATTCAAACGCGTAAGCCACGCTGATCGCGGCATCTCCGGATGTCGTCTTGTGTCGTCCYTGCGTTCTGTTCATCGAGGGCGGGTGGGCGCGTCGTTCCACTGCTCGTCTGACCCGTTCTCAGCGTGTTGGGTGCTGAGTTGATCGCATGACGAGTAACGCGATGTCGTCGGGTCCATGACCGTGACGGCGGTTCATGCCGCTGACCATGTAGTCGGCGATGGCGCTCGCGGAGGCGGCGGGGGCCTGCGCGAGCAGCTCGCTCAACCGTTGGAGGCCGGCGTCCAGGTGCTGCGTTCGTGACTCCACCAGCCCATCGGTGTAGAGCACCAACGTGTCACCCACCGCCAGCCGGTAGCGGGCCTCCGGGTAGTCACCCACCCCTAGTCCCAGAGGCGCGCCCGGGGGAGTGTCCAAGCGCCTGACACGACCGTCTCGCTGGCGGACCAGCGGAGGAAGGTGCCCGGCGTTGGCTGCCACCAGTGACTGGCGGCCCCGGTCGAGGACGACGTAGCAGGCGGTCGCGAACTGGGGCGACATCGCGTCGTCGTCAGACCCTGCGACAATATCGCCCATCAAGGTGTCCAGCAGCTTCAGCAACGCGCGTGGTTCCAACCGCGCGAGGCCACCGGCGCGCATGGCAGCACTTACCTGACCCATGGCCGAAGCGGCTGCCAGGCCGCGTCCTGAGACATCGCCGATGCCCGCGGCGACGTGGCCGCCTCCTAGGTCCAGCACGTGCCACCAGTCCCCGCCCACTTGGACGGTCGGCGACCCGGGGATGTACAAACCTGCCACGTCCAAGCCGTCGATGGGCGGGGGGCGCCGGGGTAGCAGGGCGTGCTGCAGCTGCGCCGCTATGGTCTGTTGTTGGCGCAGGGACCTCAGGGCGTTGATCCCCGTCGCGGCCCTGGCGGCGATGTTCACCCAGAACGACAGGTCCTCCTCGCTGAGCTGCCCTTCGTCGGCTCGCGTGCCGGTGACCAGCACGGCGGAGAGTGTCCCCGCGACGACCAGCGGTACCGCGATCAGGTGCGTCAGGCCGGCGGCGCTCACCCACGCAATGGTCCCGGCATCGTGGGTGACCCCGGACAGTGACTCGCGCGAGAGCGGTATGAGCAGGGGCTTGCCTTCACGAAGGACAGTGCGCCACTGTTCGGCGTTGCTGTTGCTGCCGGGGTTCGGGAGGGGCGGTCCTCCAAGTGCAGCGATCCGGGGGCTCAGGCTCAGTACATCGGGAGGCAGCGGCGGCGCGTCAGGATCGGGGTTGTCCTCCGGAACGATGTAGACGGCGGCAAGGTCCATCAGATCGCCCACCAACGCGTCGGTCAACTGCCTCAACGCCGCGGCCGGGTCTTGCGCAGTGATCATCCGCTCGCCAAGGTCGGCGAGGAACGCGGCGCGCTCCAGGTCGCGCAGAGCGTGCACGTGGGCAGTGACGTCCGCGCCCATTGTCACGACGGCCCATGGCGGGTCACCGAGCGGGGCCATGACGTAACGCATGGCGAGGGGACGGCCCTGCACGTCGGTGAAGGGTAGCCAGTGCGCCTCTGTCCGCACGGTCTCGCCGGTGCACAACACGCTGTTCAACCGGTCCAAGCCGACGCTCGTCACCTGCGGCAGCAGCCGCTGGAGAGGAGTTCCCAGTGGCATCTCTCCAAGAAGCTCGATGCAGCATTGATTCTGGTAGATCACCTGATGATCTGTCCCGCCGGTGACGAGCACCGCGACCGGAGAGTCTTGCCAGACTCGTTCGAACGCCGCCATCGAAAGGTGCTGCATCGGCAAGCACCTCCTCGGCATGGCCACGTCGCTTGTGCCCTTACAGCCTCGAACGCTAGTCGGAGCGGACCCGGCGGTGGTCCCGATTGGCGAGTCTCGCCGCCAAGAGGGCCGGTTCTGAACGACCCGGTTCACGGCCCAGAGTGCATCTGGCTGACTCAGGGCGACCATGTGCCCACCCCCGGGACGGCAACGGGTTGTCCCGCCGACGGGCTGAGTGACCCACGCAAATGGACGCGGGATGACTGGCCGCCGGCTACCACCTTGTATGCCCGCCAAGATGCACCGCAGATTGATGCGTTTTGGTCAGGCACTGCGAAGGACGTTCTCCGGGACGCATCGATCTGAACCCCAGACCGATCGGGGGCATGGCGCGGAGGAACGTCCTCCGCGCGGCAGTAGAGTGCGTTGCCGCTCAGCCGTTCTCCCTGCCGGGTAAGGGTTGCCCAGCTAGGAAGGCCTCGTAAGCCTCGCGCGCATCGTCGTCGAGGAGCGGCTGCTGACTCGAGTAGCGGCGGTCAGTGCAATCACGTTTCGAGGAAGCCTCTCGGCGCGGCGAACTCACCGACGGAACCCGACGGGCGCGGTGCCTCCTGAACGCCGGGGACCCTCTGGTCACCACCCCGTGCGCCGGCACCATCGTGGTCTCCTCGGCCCCGTGGGTGCGCTCGGACGGGTAGAGCGTGACGACGCCGGGCAACGCCGCCTGCTAGATCCTCACCGACTAGGCATCACGCCGTCCCGACCGGTTCCGGCGGACGCTCGCACAGACAGAGAACCGCCGCTGGTCGCGCTCGTGCTCATCGTCGACCCGGGGGCGCTCCCGGCCCTTCCCGCCGCGTACTACCCGCTCATGGCGACCGAGCCCAGTCGGCGCGCTGTCGGCCCCTTCGGACGCCCGCAGGGCGCCGTTCCAGTCCGTCACCACCCGCACGTTCTCGCATCCGCTCAATGGGCGCCCTCCCTAGCGGCATCCTTGAAGTGGTGCCGGGCAACGGTGCCCGGCCCGCCGGAAGGGGGCTATCCACATGCACACCACCACGAGGCGCCGCTATGCGGCCATCGGTGTCGTCGCGGCACTGACGACACCCGTCGCCGCCACCGTCGCTTCCACCTCCGCCACAGCGGCCACGAGCACCGCGCCTACTGCGGGAACACGTGGGGCTCCCTGACCAAGCTCGCCTATTCGGGCGAGCACTGAAGCGGCAACGTCATCCGGACGAGGACCGGCATGCACGCGTGCTACGACCGCCTCGTCTTCGACATCGCCCCGGGCAGTAGCCGACTCGGCTACTACGTCCATTACGTCGACCAGGTGATCCGGCCCGGCAGCGGGCTCCCGGTGCCCGTCAACGGCGGGGCGAAGATCCAGATCGAAATCAACGCCCCGTCATACCTCGGCATGAGTACGACGAACTTCCCGGGCTGGCGCACCTTCCGCCAGTTGACGTACCTCGGCAGCGTAACGGCAGGGACACCCCCCCTTCGGGGGCTACACCGACTACGGGCTCGGCGTGCGGGCCCCGCTGCCGATGCGGGTCTTCGTGCTCACCAACGCCGACGGCGGCCGGCGTCTCGTCGTCGACGTCGCCCACCGCTGGTAGGTCGCCGTGCTCACCTGGAGAGCACAGCCCAGGCAGCACCAAGCGTGCACATCCCGTTCGGGGCGTTCAACCAAGCCGTGCCGCCCCGACGGGGACCAATCACCCCCACATCTGCATGTGGGTAGAGTCGGCTCGACCCTCGGGTGGAAAGGGACGCAATCACCCGACGCGGTGCGCGGATGGGCTCGCAATGCCAGGACACGACCAAACCGGCGGACGTCACCCAGCCCAAGTCGGCTCCGCCCTCGTTCGGCGGTCGCTTGATCGCCGTGGCAACTTCACGCCAATCGCGGTGGGCCAGGGGCTCACCGGGTCGCCTCCGCGATCTTCGACAATGCCATGGCGATCTCAGCGTCACGGCCGCGAGCCGCGTGTTGATATCGAAGCGCCGCCGCCGGCGTCGAGTGCCCCAATCGGCCCATGAGCTCGGCGAGCGTCGCACCCGTTTGGGCCGCGAGCACGGCGCCCGTGTGGCGCAAGTCGTGGAACCTCAAGTCGGGACGGCCAGCTGCGTCCCTGGCGCGGTAGTAGGACCGGTAGAACGTCGACGGGGCAAGGGTGCTCGTGCCGTCCGCCGCAGGAAACAGCAGCCCGTCGCGGCCACCGACGATGGGCTGGGCAAGGTGCTCGCGCAGGAGTGGCATGAGGTGCGGCGGGACCGCTACGTCGCGGCGTCCGGCGTCCGACTTGGGGTCACCGATGACGACCGTTCCGTCGGCCCGGACGGCTCCACGTCGTACCCTCACGACACCATTGTTGAGGTCGATGTCCCTGCGGCGAAGTTCGATCAGTTCCCCGAATCGCAGCGAACACCACGACGCGAGGAGCACCATCGGCCGGTATCTCTGCGGCATCTCTGACACGAGGGTCTCGAGTTGTGTGAGGGTGGCGGGTTCGATGCGACGAGCGCGGTTGACGTTACCGGCTCCCCGTATGTGGCATGGGTTGGCGTCAAGGCGTCGGTCCTGCACGGCTGACCCGAGGATCGTGGCAGCAGCGAGTAGGCATGCGCACGCAGGGTCGGGCGCGACTTGTCGAGGTCGGCCCACCAATCGCCAACGTTCTCCGGGGTGACACTCCTGAGGGGGACGTAGGCGAAGGTCGGGAGGATCGTTTTGTCCAGAAGTGACCTGTAGTGCTGGCGCGTTCGAGGCTTGAGATCCCGGTTTCGAAGCCAACGCTCGGCATAGGGACCAAACGTGCCCTTCGGGTCAAGGGCCGCCCGTGTGCGCTCGGCGGGGGAGACCCACCTGTCGGCGGCGATGAGGGACTGCTCTCGGGCCAGCCAGGCAGCAGCGTCACCCTTGGTCTCGAACGTCTGGGGGGCTTTGTGGCGGCCGGTGTCGGGGCCGATGTAGCTGGCCTGCCAACGCTTGGACGGAAGCCGTCTCAGGTGTCCGAAGCCTCGGTGATTCGGCTTGCCTGCCATGCTGAGGCCCCCTTCGCGTGCGATCCACGTGCGATCCAAGAGTAACCCAGGGTCCGTTTGTGTCCCCTCCACCAACGCGACACTGTGTTGAATAGCCGCAGGTCACAAGGGGTTTCGGCAGGTCAAGAACAGTTTCCACGGTCAGGCTGGAATCTGGTTCAAACCCAGTATCGCCCACCATTACGAAACAGCCCCTGACCAGCGGAAACGCGGGTCAGGGGCTGCTTCATTCGGGGGAGCGACCCGCTCCGAAAGGCTGATGCTTGCCTAGCTGCTTGACCAAGGATCCGTCTTCGAGGCCTCGACGGGTCGATCGGAAGATCTGTCTGGCGGCCGGAAAAGTCGGTCCATCGCCTCGGTCCCTTGGGTCAGTACTGGGCGTAGCTGCTTGCGGTGGACGGACTCGGTCACGATCGTGCTCCGGTGCCCGACGACGCGCGAGATGTCCTCCAGTGGCACGCCGGCGTCTGACATGAGTGAGACGAAGCTGTGGCGCAGCTCCCGGGGCGTCCACGCCTGGTCATCGAGGGCCGCCCTGCGCCCCACCGCACGGAAGGATCGCCGCACATCGGCGGGGTCCAGCGGTGGGCCCCCGCGGGTGCAGAAGACGAGATCGCGCTCCTGACCCGCGTCCGTGATCTGGCTACGCCAGGCGTTCTGGGCGTCGAGGTGGCGGCGGAGGGTCGGCGTCGGCGACTCCTTCGAGATCGAGATGGGACCACGTGAGGTCTCTGAGCTCTTCGGTACGTGCGCCGGTCAGCAGGCTGACCGTCACATATGCCTCCATCTCGGTGCCCTCGACAGCCTCTAAAACAGCCGTCGCCTGATCGAGGGACAGAGCCCTTGACGGGCGACCGGCCCGGCCATGTGGCACCTCGCAGTGGAGTGCGACATTGCGGCGGAGCCGGTCGCGAGCCACCTGCCGGGTCAGGGCGCGCCGCAAGATCGAAAGCAGGCGCTGCAGCGTCGACCTGGCCAGGTCCGAGGACTTTCCCTTGAGCCACTGGTCCACGTCCTGGGCGGTCAGCTGGTGCAGTTTGCGCGCACCCAGATCCGGGATGATGTGCTTTTCGGCAAGGACTCGGCAGGTCGTCACCGTCTTGTCGGATCGACCGCTGAGGCCGAACTCCAGCCAGTCCTCGACTGCCGCAGCCACTGTCGTCCGGACAATTGCCTGGATGCCGTCCTCGCGGTTCCGAAGCAGCTCCTTGAGCTTCGCCTTCGCCTCAGTCTTGGTCTTGCCCGTACCTGTCTTGACGATGCGCTTGCCGTTGGGCAGCAAGCCCACTTGGGCCGTCGCGATCCAGCGTTGGCGGCTCTCGGAGAAATGGACGCCGCCTTCGGCCCGGCTACGCCGCGCCGCCATGATGCTCGGCTTCGGACTCGAGCAGTGCCACGTGACGCTCCATGGCGTTGACGGTCACATAGCAGCGGCGGCCTTGGTGCACGGTCTCGGGCCGCCCGGCGCGAATCTGCTCGTAGATGGCCGAGCGGCTCATGCTGAGCCTCGCCATGACGTCGGGGATGGCGTAGAGGACGCGTTCGGCAACTGCTGTCATCAGTTCTCCTTCAGGTGGTCCTGAGATGCCAACGGATCGAGGGGCCACTATCGGAAGTCCAGCGTGACGTTGCTTCGTGGACCTGGTGCTGGATCGACTCCGAGCCGCTAGTCATGGCGAGCGGCAGGCCAGCGCGGCTCCGCCAACCGTTGCCGACAACCGTGGTTGTCGGCCGAATCGCGACGAATTGACGCAGTTTGGGGGATGAGGCGAACGGTCTGCAGGTCCGGCCTCTCTGGGCTCCGCGGGGCGTCAACCTTGAGGGATCACGGTTGCGTCGCGAGGGCCTCGTGAGACTCTTTGACCACGGGAGGTGTCCGCTTGGACGCCACGATGACCGAGGAGCGCCATGCTGTTCCACATCAAGCAATCGCATGCACCGGCGGACTGCCCGTTCGGCGCGGGTGGCTCACGCTCGCTGTTCGACGGCAGTCATCCAGACGTCACGGTCCACGGCTATTGGCTGGCGTTTCCGCAGCACACCACGTACTTGATTGTGGAGACCGACGACATCGCGCACCTGCAGGCGTTCCTGAAACCGGGCGCTGGCGTCACGGTGTGTGAGATCACTCCGGTCRGCGACAGGCCCGTCGCCCCCAACACCTGATCCGGAATGGCTTTCAGTCAAGGACAGGATCACTCGCGCCGCTTCCGTCGATCCCTCGGTGACCGGAAGCTCGCTGGTGCAACGGCAGCTCGGCATTGGCCCACCTCGAGGACGGCACGACGAGGCGTCCGCCGTTCCGCCGGGAGGGCCCGCTCGCGATCTACGTGCCTGGTTGGGTGTCGCGTCTCGAACTGGGGTCGGCGCTGCCGGCCGAGCGCCGGTTCTACCAGGGTCTGGTTGACGGTCGGACCGTCGTGCGCCACGACCGGCCGGGGCGCGGCCTGTCCGGGGGAACCACCCGCACGCACGTCGTCGAACTCGAGCTGGAGGCTCTGCACGCGGTGGCACTCGCGGTCGGGGTGACCGCTTGGACCTGATCGGCTCCCGTCCGGCACCTCATCGACGCCCTACCTTCGAGCGTCGATGAGGTGTCGGGTGGAGTGGGCGACGAACGGTTCCCCCTGACGCATCCTCGCGTCCAGCTCGTGCAACTTGTCCTCGTACCGGGCGACGGTGAAGTCGGGTACCCACCACC
>NZ_JBFULD010000121.1:0-11122 GCF_056400505.1 Terrabacter sp. P5_B1 | reverse complement strand
GGTCCGCGACGGGGTGCAGCCGGAGGCCGAGCCGCTCCGGGTCGACGGAACGCTCCTTGACGACCCCGCCCCTCACCCACCACACGTGCGTCGTGGTCGACACCGTGACCTCGTCGAGGCCGTCGTCACCACGGAAGACAGCGGCATCCTTGCCGCGGTCGGCGAAGACCCCCGCCAGGAGCGGCGCCATGCGGACGTCCGCGCAGCCGACGGCGGCATACGTCGGCTGGGCCGGGTTGGTCAGGGGGCCGAGGAAGTTGAACGCCGTCCCGATGCCGAGGTCACGGCGCGGCACGGCTGTGTGGCGGAAGGACGGGTGGAAGGTCTGGGCGARGCAGAACGTGATGCCGGCCTCCGACGCCACCTCGACGACACGCTGGGGCGGCAGCGACAGGTCGACACCCAGGGCCTCGAGCACGTCGGCCGAGCCTGACGACGACGACGCGGCCCGGTTGCCGTGCTTGACGAGCCGGACGCCCGCAGCAGCAGCCACCATCGCGGACATCGTCGAGATGTTCACGGTGTGGGCGCGGTCGCCACCCGTACCGACGATGTCGAGACTCGGGCCAGGGACGTCGATCCGACGCGCATGGGCGAGCATCTGCTCGGCAAGGCCTCGCATCTCTTCGACGCTCTCGCCCTTGGCGCGCAGCCCGATGAGAAAGCCCGCAACCTGGGAGGGCGTCGCCTCCCCGCCCATGATCTGGGCCATGGCCCACTCGGCCGTCGGCTGGTCGAGGTCACGACCGGCGATGAGGTCGGTGAGCAGGGAGGGCCAGGTCGTCTCCGGCGCCATGCGTCAGGCCGTCGGCACGCCCGAACGCGCGAGCGTGGCGACGGCCGACGTCAGCGCGATCGGGTCGAGCGGGTGCGGGACGGCAAGGTCGGCCTGGGACCAGGCGGCGAGCCAGCTGTCCTGAGGGCGACCGGTGAGCACGATGATCGGGGGGCACTCGAAGATCTCGTTCTTCAGCTGGCGCGCCAGGCCGAGGCCGCCGACCTTGGCCGCCTCGCCGTCGAGGACGAGGATGTCGAAGCGCTCGGACTCGACCGAGCTGATCACGGCGTCAGCCGTCGCGCACTCGTGCCAGCGGACCACCTCGACGTCGCGTGCGGGCCGACGTCCGACTGCCGCGCGCACCGCGTCGCGAGTCGTGAAGTCGTCGCTGTAGAGCAGCACGCTGACCCGCGCCACCGGCCGCTGCGACCCGCTCGTCGTCGCGATGTCGGTGGGCGTGCCC
Source organism: Terrabacter sp. P5_B1 (assembly GCF_056400505.1). Classification (NCBI taxonomy): domain Bacteria; kingdom Bacillati; phylum Actinomycetota; class Actinomycetes; order Micrococcales; family Intrasporangiaceae; genus Terrabacter; species Terrabacter sp. P5_B1. Next base: position 9,881 of record NZ_JBFULD010000121.1, on the reverse strand, counting down.
TGCGCTGCGCTGTCGTTCGAGGCGGTCATGAGCCCGATGCTACCGGGCCGAGACAGGCGCACCGCACGGACCTCCCCACCCGCGAGACGGCCGCGGAGACCGCCGTGGGAAGGTGGTCTCGGACGGTCGGCAGCACGGCTGTTCAGGGTTCGTGTCGGAATGGTCACGAATCCTCTACACCCGCGCGAGAAACGGCCTTGCAGCGGGGGGTCCCTCGCGCAGCCGGACAGGAATGTGGGAATAATGTCCAACGTGGCGACAGCATCGGCAGTTCCTTCAAGCGCAGTAGCGAGCCCGGCCCATCACGGGCCGGCGACCCGCCCCAACATGGTCGCCGTGGGCACCATCGTGTGGCTCTCCAGCGAGCTCATGTTCTTCGCGGGGCTCTTCGCGATCTACTTCCAGCTCCGCTCGGTCCGCGGAGACCTCTGGGCGACGCACACCGAGAAGCTCAACCTGCCGTTCGCGAGCATCAACTGCCTCGTGCTCGTCGTCTCCTCCGTGTGGTGCCAGCTCGGAGTCTGGAAGGCCGAGCGCGGGCAGAAGGCACGCACCGGGCGGCTCTTCGACCTCAGGAGCTGGGGCATGCGTGAGTGGTACGTCCTCACCTACCTCTTCGGCGCCTTCTTCATCGCCGGCCAGGTCATGGAGTACTCCGAGCTGACCCACGAGAACATCACCCTGAGCTCCGACGCGTACGGCTCCATCTTCTACATGGCGACCGGCTTCCACGGCCTTCACGTGACCGGCGGCCTCATCGCCTTCCTGCTCATCATCGCGCGCACGTTCACGACGCGCCGCTACACCCACGCGAACGCCACTGGCGCCGTCGTGACGTCGTACTACTGGCACTTCGTCGACGTCGTGTGGATCGCGCTCTTCGCGACCATCTACCTCCTGCGCTGACCACGGTATGAGCGCGCGCCCGAACCCGAAGCACACCTCCATGGACGACAGGAACCCACAGTGAACGCCTTGGCCGCCCGACGCCGACACCCCGCCGCGATCGCGGTGCTGCTGCTGCTCGGCCTTCTCGTGACCGGTGGCGCCTACTCCTTCCTCGCCCCCAGGGATGCCAACGCCGCAGCGCCCACCGCCACGGCCGACGCCGTCGCCCAGGGCAAGGACCTCTTCATCGCCAACTGCGCCACCTGCCACGGCGTCGCGGCGCAGGGCACCAAGTCGGGTCCCTCGCTCGTCGGTGTCGGTGCAGCCTCCGTCGACTTCCAGGTCGGCACGGGCCGTATGCCGCTCGCCGGGCCGAACGTGCAGGCGCCCCAGAACAAGGTGAAGTTCGACGACACGCAGATCGCCGCCCTCGCCGCCTACGTCGCCTCCCTCGGCCCCGGCCCGGCCGTCCCCGAGGAGAAGTACACGACGGTCATCCAGCCCGGCACGCCCGAGAACAACAAGGCGATCGCCGAGGGTGGCCAGATCTTCCGCGTCAACTGCGCGATGTGCCACAACTTCGCCGGTGCTGGTGGCGCGCTGACCCGCGGCAAGTATGCCCCCGCCCTCGAGGGCACCACGCCCAAGCACATCTACGAGGCCATGGTGTCCGGCCCGCAGTCGATGCCCGTCTTCAACGACATGAACATCTCGCCCGAGGCGAAGCAGAAGGTCATCTCCTACCTCAAGGCGCAGGAGGACGCGACCAACGTCGGTGGCCTCACGCTGGGCAACCTCGGACCGGTGTCCGAGGGGCTCTTCGCGTGGGTGTTCGCCCTCGGCATCCTCATCGGCTGTGCCGTCTGGCTCGGCAAGAAGGCCGCATGACCCCGCGCGGCATCGCCTCGATCACGAACGACGACAGGACCACGACCCCATGAACGACAACGAGACCACGGACCACGGGACGAGCACGTCACTCGTCCCGGCGTCCGGCGACAGCCACGACCTGCTGCCGGCGTCGCTGATCAGGGGCGTGGACCAGTTCGAGAACCCCGGCCTGCCGCCGCACGTCCACCGTGCCGCCGACGACGACCCCGCCGCTGCCAAGCGCGCCGAGCGCCAGGTCGCGACGATGTTCGGCCTGTCGATGCTCGCGACGCTCGTGTTCCTCGTCAGCTACTTCGCCATCCCCGACGAGGCGACCTTCTTCTTCCCCGGCATCGGCATCGCCAAGACGCAGAACGTCGTGCTCGGGCTCTCGCTCGGCCTCGCGATCTTCCTCATCGGCATCGGCGCGGTGCACTGGGCCAAGACGCTCATGTCCGACGTCGAGGTGGTCGAGGAGCGTCACACCCAGGCGTCCACCCCGGAGCAGCGCGCCAAGGCGGTCGCCGCGGTTAACGAGGGTGTCGCGTCCACGCAGATCTCGCGTCGTCCTTTGATCAAGTACTCCCTCGTCGGCTCCCTCGGCCTGTTCGCGCTCCCCCTCGGCCTGCAGGTCGCCGGCTCTCTCGGCCCCGTGAACGTCGACGAGCTCAAGCACACCATCTGGGACCCGAAGGACAACGGGGGCAAGCCGATCCGGCTCATGCGTGACCCGGAGATGACGCCGATCCGCTTCGACGAGGTCACGAACGGCTCGGTCTTCCACGTCATGCCCGAGACGCTGCAGAAGTACATCGACGAGGGCAAGGGCGTCCTCGAGGCCAAGGCCAAGGCGGCGGTCATCCTGATCCGCCTCGACCCCGACCTGATCAAGGTGCAGCAGGCAAAGGACTGGGGCGTCGACGGCGTCGTCGCCTACTCCAAGATCTGCACGCACGTCGGCTGCGCAGTCGGCCTGTACGAGCAGCAGACGCACCACCTGCTGTGCCCGTGCCACCAGTCGACCTTCGACCTCACCGAGAACTGCGCCGTCATCTTCGGCCCGGCCAAGCGGCCCCTGCCGCAACTCAAGATCACCGTCGACGACGCGGGATACCTCGTCGCCCCCCAGGGCTTCAAGGAGCCCGTGGGACCGAGCTTCTGGGAGCGTGCGCGATGAGCACCATCAACGAGAGTCGCCCCGCCGACGCGCTTCGCGCCGGCGACAGGCAGGCCGACGAGCAGGCCACCGCCGCCAAGCCCCTCGGCGGTATCGCCGGGTGGATGGACGACCGCCTCGGCGGCGCCAAGGGCGTCTCCTTCCTCGCCAAGAAGGTCTTCCCCGACCACTGGTCGTTCATGCTCGGCGAGATCGCGATGTACTCGATGATCGTCTGCCTGCTGACCGGGGTCTTCCTGACGTTCTGGTTCGTCCCGAGCGCCAGCCAGGTCGTCTACGACGGCTCGTACGTCCCGCTCCAGGGCGTCACGATGTCGGACGCGTACCGCTCGACCCTCGGGATCTCCTTCGACATCCGCGGCGGTCTGCTCATCCGGCAGATCCACCACTGGGCGGCCCTGATCTTCGTCGTCTCGGTCTTCGTGCACATGGCTCGCGTCTTCTTCACCGGCGCGTTCCGCAAGCCGCGTGAGATCAACTGGGTGTTCGGGACGATCCTGTCCCTGCTCGCCTGCATCGAGGGCTTCGCCGGCTACTCCCTGCCCGACGACCTGCTGTCCGGCACGGGCATCCGCGCGATGAACGGCTTCATGCAGTCGGCCCCGGTCATCGGCTCCTACATGTCGTACTTCATCTTCGGTGGCGCCTTCCCGGGTGAAGCCATCATCCCGCGCCTCTACTCGGCGCACGTGCTGCTCATCCCGGCCATCCTCGTGGGCCTCTTCACGGCGCACATCCTGCTGGTCTTCCTGCACAAGCACACCCAGTTCCCCGGACCCGGGCGCACGAACAAGAACGTCGTCGGCTACCCGCTCATGCCGGTGTACATCGCCAAGGCCGGTGGCTTCTTCTTCATCGTGTTCGGCGTCATCGCGCTCATCTCCGCCGTCGTCTCGATCAACCCGATCTGGGCCTACGGCCCGTACGACCCCTCCCCCATCACCGCCGGCTCGCAGCCCGACTGGTACATGGGCTTTGCCGACGGTGCGCTACGCCTCCTGCCGGGCTTCCTCGAGTTCGAGGCGTTCGGCTTCACCTTCAGCATGAACATCTTCCCGGGGTCGCTCGTGCTGCTCCCGGTGATGTGGACGCTCATCGGCGTCTACCCGTTCGTCGAGTCGTGGGTGACCGGCGACAAGCGCGAGCACCACCTGCTCGACCGCCCGCGCAACGCGCCCACCCGCACCGCCATCGGCATCGCGGGCATCAGCATGTACGTCGTGCTCTTCCTCGCGGCGGGCAACGACCTCATGGCGATCAAGCTGCACCTGTCGATCAACGACATCACCCAGACCCTGCGGGTGCTGTTCTTCGTGGCCCCGCCGGTGGCGTTCTGGATCACCAAGCGGATCTGTCTCAGCCTGCAGCGCGCTGACCGTCAGAAGGTCCTGCACGGCCGTGAGACGGGCACCATCTGGCGCCACGCCGACGGTCGGTTCGAGGAGATCCACGCGCCGCTCACGCCCGACGAGCGGTGGGCCCTGGTCCAGCACGAGTCCCACGAGCCGCTTCAGCTCACCCCGGGCAAGGACGCCAACGGCGTCGACAGCCCGATCGCCCGCAAGGAGCGACTGCGCGCGAAGTTCTCGAACTTCTACTTCCGTGATCGCGTGGCTCCGGCGACCCCGTCCGAGCTCGAGGCGGCCCACCACGAGCACGAGGACCACGGCRCCGTCGTCGACGGTGGGCACGAGGCCATCGAGCAGGCTGGGGCCGGCCGCGAACGCGAGACGATCAAGGCGGACAAGCAGCGCCACTGACGTCGACCATCGGCTCCGCGACACGCAGACGAGAGGGACCTTCCGCACAGCGGGGGGTCCCTCTCGGCGTCTCCGCGGGCACGTCCCCGGCGGGACAGGCGTGACAGACTCGGCCCATGCAGCACCTGTCCGACATCGAGTTCGAGGAGGCCGTGGGTGAGGCGCTCGACACCATCCCGCCGGAGCTCGCACAGGCCATGGACAACGTCGTCGTGCTCGTCGAGCACGAGCCGCCGTCGCAGGACCCCGAAATGCTCGGGATCTACGAGGGAACCCCGCTGACCGAGCGCGACGGGTGGTGGGATGCCGGGGCCTTGCCGGACCGCATCACGATCTTCCAGGGGCCCCTGGAGCGCCTGTGCAGCACCCCGGAGGAGCTGCGTTCGGAGATCGCGATCACCGTCGTGCACGAGGTGGCACACCACTTCGGGATCGACGACGCGCACCTGCACGAGCTGGGCTGGGGGTGAGGTCGGCGGTCAGCTCGGTGCCCCTCGTCCAGACCGTTCGGTTCCCCTCGTGGCGTCTCACACTTGGGACGGTTTGTCGGGGACGCAGAAAGTGGCTCTTTACCCCGCCTCAGGTCGGGGTTAATGTCGACATACCGTACAACCGATCGGATGGAGGTGCGTCAGGATGTTCTCTCCCACACGATCGCACTGCGAGCCGCTCGGACCGTGAAGGCCCATGTCGGATCGAAGGGGAAGGCCCACAGCCTTCCCCTTCGCGCTGTCCAGGGCCCGTCGTCCCCTGCGGGTCTCGGAACTGTCTAGGAGCTGCCTCGGAGCGGCCTCGGAGCGGCCTCGGAGTCCCCACGGCTAGGGTGCTCGCATGACGACCACACCCGCGCCCATCGTCGTGACCGGCGCCGCCGGCAAAGCCGGCCGAGCCGCCGTCGCCGACCTGCTGGAGCACGGCTACCGCGTGCTCGCGACCGACCTCACACGACCCCCGGTCGGGATCGACACGGCATACCTCAGGGCTGACCTGACCGACCACGGACAGGTCGTCGACGTGCTCGACGGAGCCGACGCCGTCGTGCACCTGGCCAACATCCCGGCTCCGGGGCTGCGCCCCGCCGCGCGCACCCTCACCGAGAACACCTCGATGAACGCGCACGTCTTCCTGGCCGCCCAGACGCTGGGACTTCGCAAGGTCGTCTGGGCCTCGAGCGAGACCACGCTGGGGCTCGCCTTCAGCCCCGAGGCTCCCCCGCGTTACGCACCGGTCGACGAGGACCACTACCCGCACCCGGAGTCGACGTACGCCCTGTCCAAGGTGCTGAGCGAGACGATGGCCGAGCACGTCAGCACGTGGAGCGGCATCCCCTTCGTGGGGCTGCGCTTCTCGAACATCTTCACCCACGAGGACTACCGGCAGGTGCCGTCGTTCCAGGCGGACGCCACGAGCCGGATGTGGAACCTGTGGGGCTACATCGACGTCCGCGACGCCGCCGCCTCGTGCCGCAACGCCTTGGAGGCCGACACCACCGGGTCCGTCAACGTCATCATCGCCAATGACGACACCATCATGGAGCGACCGAGCGCGGAGCTGCTGGCCGAGGTCTTCCCGGACGTCGAGGTCCGTGGTGACCTCGCGGGTCACGAGACCCTGCTGTCGAACGCCCGCGCCCGCCAGCTCATCGGTTTCGAGCCGAGACACGGCTGGCGCCGTGGGATACCCGCCTGACCGGGACACCCAGCACCCAGCACCCCGACGGCATGACGAAGGGCCCCGGTCGTCGACCGGGGCCCTTCGTCGATTGAATCGAACGACTCAGATGGAGTACTCACCCGAGAACGACTCGAAGACCCAGAGGCACACGGCCACGATCGCGAAGGCCGCCCCGATGATGAAGAGCCACCAACCGATCGCGAGACCGGCGAACATGATGGCGCCGGCGCCGGCCAGCCACAGCGGGGTCCACGAGCTGGCGACGAAGTAGCCGTAGTTGCCCTCGGCGTCCTCGATCTCACCGCCGGCGTTGTCCTCCGGGCGCAGCGGCAGCTTCTTGCCCGTCATCCAGAGGTAGAAGCCGCTGAGCGCGAAGAGCAGGGCCGTCAGGACCAGCGCGGTGAGGCCGATCGGCTCCCCCCACTTGGACCAGAAGCCGTACATCAGCGTGACGGGGACGAAGAAGGCGAACAGGTAGAGGAAGAGCTTGGTCTCGACGCGCATCGGGATCAGTCCTCACGCTTCTCGGTGCTGGCGGTGGCCTGGTGGGACCCGGCGACGTCGGCCGGCCCCATGACCTGGACGAGGGTGCCCTGGTCGGCGACCGGTGCGTGCCCGGCAGTCGTCTCGGGGTGGTGCAGGTCGAAGGCCGGACGCTCCGAGCGGATGCGCGGCAGCGACGTGAAGTTGTGCCGCGGCGGCGGGCACGAGGTGGCCCACTCGAGCGAGGCGCCGTAGCCCCACGGGTCGTCGGACATCACCATCGGAGCCGTCCGCCACGTCTTCCACACGTTCCAGACGAACGGGATCATCGAGGCTCCGAGCAGGAACGCACCCAGGCTCGAGACGATGTTCGCGGCCTGGAAGCCCTCCTCGGGCAGGTAGTCCGCGTAGCGACGGGCCATGCCCTCGACACCCAGCCAGTGCTGGATGAGGAACGTCGTGTGGAAGCCGATGAAGAGCATCCAGAAGTGGATCTTGCCGAGCTTCTCGTCGAGCATCCGACCGGTCAGCTTGGGCCACCAGAAGTAGTACCCGGAGAACATCGCGAAGACCACGGTGCCGAAGACGGTGTAGTGGAAGTGCGCGACGACGAAGTAGCTGTCGGACAGGTGGAAGTCGAGCGCCGGGCTGGACAGGATGATGCCGGTCAGGCCGCCGAAGAGGAAGGTGACGAGGAAGCCCATGGCCCACAGCATCGGAGTCGCCATGACGACCTTGCCGCCCCACATGGTGCCGATCCAGTTGAAGAACTTCACCCCGGTCGGCACAGCGATGAGCATCGTCATCACCGCGAAGAACGGCAGGAGCACCTGTCCGGTCACGTACATGTGGTGCGCCCAGACGCTCGCAGAGAGGGCTGCGATGGCGATCGTGGCGAAGACGAGGGTCTTGTAGCCGAAGATCGGCTTGCGCGAGAAGACCGGCAGCACCTCGCTGATGATGCCGAAGAACGGCAGCGCGATGATGTAGACCTCTGGGTGGCCGAAGAACCAGAACATGTGCTGCCACAACATCGCCCCGTTGTTCTGCGGGTCGAAGATGTGCATGTCGAAGCGCCGGTCACCGCCGAGGGCGAAGAGGGCGGCGGCGAGGATCGGGAACGCCATGATCACCAGCAGCGAGGTCACGAGGACGGTCCAGGTGAACATCGGCATCCGGAACATCGTCATCCCCGGAGCGCGCAGGCAGATGATGGTCGTGATGAAGTTGACGGCGCCGAGGATCGTGCCGAAACCGGCCAGTGCGAGGCCGAAGACCCAGAGGTCACCACCGACGCCGGGCGAGTAGCTGGCGTCGGACAGCGGCGCGTAGGCGAACCAGCCGAACGCGGCCGCGCCCTGGGGCGTCACGAAGCCGGCGGACGCGATGAGCCCACCGAACAGGTAGAGCCAGTACGCGAACATGTTGAGGCGCGGGAAGGCGACATCCGGCGCCCCGATCTGCAGCGGCATCACGGCGTTCGCGAAGCCGGCGAAGAGCGGCGTCGCGAAGAGCAGCAGCATGATCGTGCCGTGCATGGTGAAGAGCTGGTTGTACTGCTCGGGGTTGTCCACGATCTGCAGGCCGGGCGACATGAGCTCGGCGCGGATGAGCAGGGCCATGACCCCGCCCAGCAGGAAGAAGATGAACGACGTGATGAAGTAGAGGTTGCCGATGACCTTGTGGTCGGTCGTCGTCACCCACTTGACGAACGTCTGCCCCTTGGCCAGGCGCGGCCGCGCGGTCGTCATGCCCGGAGCCTGGGCCTCACGGTTGAGCGTTGCGGATGTCATTGGTTGCTCCCAGAGCGGACCGGTGCGGGGATTTTCTGGATGTCGCCGGTGACCATGTGCTCACGGCTGGCGTCGACGGGGATGAGGCCCTCGTTGCCGATGGACTTGAGGCGGGCCATCTCCTGGTCGTACTCGGCCTGCGGCACGACCTTGACCATGAAGAGCATCTGCGAGTGGTAGGCGCCGCAGAGCTCGGCGCACTTGCCCTGGAACGTGCCGACCTGGGTCGGCGTGAGCTGGAACTTGTTCGTCTTGCCCGGGAGGATGTCCATCTTCATCATGAACGCCGGCACCCAGAAGCTGTGGATGACGTCGCGGGCGTTGAGGACGAACTCGACGCGCTTGTTGACCGGCAGGTACAGGACGGGCATCTGGGCTCGCTTGCCCTCGGTCCCGTCGAGCTCGGTGTGGACCCCGGTCTCGTGGACGTTGGAGTCGACATAGTTGAAGTCCCAGCTCCACTGCTTGGCGACGACGCTGACCGTCAGGTCCTGCTTCGTGCTCGTGTCGACGAGCCTGGCCTCGTCGCGCGCGGTGTAGTAGAAGAAGACGGCCACCATGAACACCGGGATGACGGTGTAGAGCATCTCCATCGGCACGTTGTAGCGCAGCTGGACAGGCAGCGTCTCGTCGCCCTTGCGCTTGCGGAAGCGGACCGCGGCGTAGAGCATCAGTCCCCACGTCACGGCACCCACGGCCAGGACGGCGATCCAGCTGTTGACCCACAGGTCGGTGACCCGCTGGCCGCTGTCGGAGACCACGGGCGGGAGGTATCCGTTGGACACCCGTCCCTGGCAGCCACTGAGGGCCACGGCCGCGAGCGCTGCGATGCCGGCGAAGCGGAGTCCCGTGCGTCGCCGCCCGGTCTCCCCTACCACCGTCGTCACCGCCGGCGACGCCGCTGGGGTGTCTTCGAGCTCAGGCACCAGGTGCACCTTTCGTTCCGTACGTGGGCGCGCAGGGCGCGCGTACAACGTGTTCACGTCAATCCGTCTGGGCAGCAGAGGCCCACGGCGCAACCCTACCGTCCCACTTGTCACGGTGTCCGCAGGGGGCGGCTAACGTTGCGGAGTGGTCAGTCACGATCCGGGCACGAACGTTGGACCCGTCCCGTCGCCGCCGTCCGGAGGTCCGCGCCGACTGCTCGACGCGGCCACCGGCCCCCTGCACCCCGCCGCCCGCGACACCCTCCGCGCCGCGGTCGAGGTGGGCTGGGCCGACCCTGCCGCCCTCCAC
>NZ_JBFULD010000120.1:0-11151 GCF_056400505.1 Terrabacter sp. P5_B1 | reverse complement strand
ACGTGGAACCCTCGACGAGCGAGCCCGAAGCTCAGGGCGAGCACGCCGGGACCCGTCGGCGCACCGCGGGTGCCGGCGGACAGGGGCGCCGCCTGTGGGCTCCCGCGATCGGTGCCGGCCTCGCGCTCGCCCTGCTCGCGGCATCCCTCGTCTACGCCCTGCGCCCCTCGGTCTCCGACACCGACCGCACCGCCGCCGTCGGCTCGGCGCGCACGACGCTCGAGAGCCTGCTCAGCTACAGCGGCGCTGCGTTCGACAAGCACATCGGCGAGGTGACCCCGCAGCTGGCGTCCCCGTTCAAGGACCAGTTCACCAAGGTCGCGGCCACCGACATCAAGCCGATGGCCGTCAAGAACGACGCCACGGTGCAGGCAAAGGTCTACGACGCTGGCGTCATGGACGCGACGGGTGATGGCGGCGAGGGCACGACCGTGCGCGTCATGGCGTTCGTCAACCAGGCCACGACCACCAAGGCCCAGCAGGCTCCCGCCATCGACCAGAACCGCGTCATCGCGACCATGCGCAAGGTGGGCGACCGCTGGCTGATCAGCGAGCTGTCGGCCTACTGACCGGCACGCGGGTGTTGGTTGTCGGGGGTGCCCGGGGGCGGCGCAGGCCGGCGGCGGCCGTGAGCCACCGGGTGTTGGCATACTTCCTGCTGTGAAGCTTCTCCAGGCCGATGGCGTCCCCGAGTCCCCCGCCCGAGTCCACCAGCCCGAGGGCGCCCCCGTGCGGGTCGGGCTCGTCCAGCACGAGTGGGTCGACGATCCCGCAGCCCTCGTCGAGACGCTCCGGGACGGCATCCGCACGGCGGCCGGGGCCGGTGCCTCCGTCGTCTTCCTGCCCGAGCTGACCCTGTCCCGCTACCCGGCCGACACCCTGCCCGAGGGCACCCCCTCGACGACCGCCGAGGACCTCGACACCGGCGCGACGGTGGGCTTCGCCCGTGCCGCGGCACGCGACTTCGGCGTCCACGTGCATGCCTCGCTCTACGAACGTGCCGACCAGGGTGACGGGCTGGGCTTCAACACCGCCGTCGTCGTGGCCCCCACCGGTGAGGTCGTGGCGCGCACCCGCAAGACCCACATCCCCGTCACCGCCGGCTACTACGAGGACAAGTACTTCCGTCCCGGGCCCCCGGACGATGCGTATCCCGTTGTCGCCCTTGGCAACCCGTCGGTGAGGCTCGGGCTCCCGACGTGCTGGGACGAGTGGTTCCCCGAGGTCGCCCGGCTCTACTCCCTGGCGGGCGCCGAGGTGCTCTGCTACCCGACCGCCATCGGCTCCGAGCCCGACCACCCCGTCTTCGACACCCAGCCGCTGTGGCAGCAGGTGATCGTCGGCAACGGCATCGCCAACGGCCTGTTCATGGTCGTGCCCAACCGCTTCGGCACCGAGGGCCTCATCACCTTCTACGGCAGCTCGTTCATCTCCGACCCCTACGGCCGGATCCTCGTGCAGGCACCACGCGACGAAGCGGCCGTCCTCGTCGCCGACCTCGACCTCGCGCAGCGCCGTGACTGGCTCGAGCTCTTCCCGTTCCTCTCGACCCGCCGGCCCGACTCGTATGCCGCCCTGACGGCCCCGGTGCGCGACGAGCACCGTCGCGAGGCGGGGCAGTGACCGACGCCGTGCCGGCCCCGGGCGAGGCGGCCGGCGCGGCCGGATGGCGTATGCCGTCTGAGRCCGATCGCCACGAGTGCACCTGGATGGCGTGGCCGAGTCAGGGCTACACGCTCGGTGACACCCCGGACGAGGTGGCCACGGCTCGCCGCACCTGGGCCGCCGTCGCGAACGCGGTCGTGGAGTTCGAGCCGGTCCGCATGGTCGTCGTTCCCGGCGACGTCGCCGTCGCCCGGGAGCACCTGCACCCGGACGTCGAGCTCGTCCCGGCGTCGCTGGACGACGCGTGGATGCGTGACATCGGCCCGACCTTCGTCCGGTCGGCGGACGGGACGCGTCTGGGAGCGGTCGACTGGGTGTTCAACGGTTGGGGCGGCCAGTCGTGGGCCAGCTGGGAGCACGACGCGCGTATCGGCGCCCTCGTCGGCGGCCTGAGCGGCGCCGAGGTCATCGGTTCGTCGCTCGTGAACGAGGGTGGCGGCATCCACGTCGACGGGCTGGGCACCGTGCTGCTCACCGAGACGGTCCAGCTCGACCCGGGCCGCAACCCGGGACTGACCCGCGCGGACGTCGAGGCGGAGCTCTCCCGCACCATCGGGGTCACGTCGTGCGTGTGGCTGCCACGGGGGCTGACCCGCGACTACGACGAGTTCGGCACCCGCGGCCACGTCGACATCGTGGCGACGATCGCGAGCCCCGGCGTCGTGCTGCTCCACGAGCAGCGGGACCCCTCGCACCCCGACCACGCCGTCTCGCGGGACCTGCGGGCGCTCCTCGAGGACGCCCGCGACGCTCGGGGCGAATCCTTCGAGGTCGTCGGCGTCCCGGCGCCGCGGACCCTGGCCGACGCAGAGGGGCCGGTCGACTGGTCCTACATCAACCATCTCGTCGTCAACGACGGCGTCATCGCCTGCTCGTTCGGGGACGAGCAGGACGACGCGTCCCTGTGGATCCTCGGCGAGGCGTACCCGGGGCGCCGCGTGGTCGGGATCGATGCGCGTCCGCTCTTCGACCGCGGCGGAGGCATCCACTGCATCACCCAGCAGCAGCCCGCCCTCTGACGCCGGGAGGCGATCGAGAGGGCGGCCCGTCCGGGGGGAGGCCGTCAGCGGCGGTGCGGACGAACTGCTCCCTCGATCCGGGTCAGGCCTGGGGGAGCCGCTTGTGGACGTCCTCGCTCATGCGCACGACCGAGAGGTAGAACTCGAGGGTCATGCGGATGACGGCGAGGTAGATGACGACGAAGATCGGCCCGAGGACGAGGACGCCGAGTCCCGTGCCGACGCTGTTCGCGAAGCCGACGATCACGAAGACGAGCCAGGTCAGCGCGAGCGCCACGGTCGCCAGCAGGTAGACGAAGCGGACGAGGATCGGTGTGACGAAGTTGGTGAAGCTGAAGTCGAAGAGCGCGGTGAAGAAGCCCGCACCCTCCTTCGCGGGGCCGGGGATGCTCGACATGCCACCGGGACCACCGGTCGGCGCTGCCGGGACCATCGGCGGCGGGGGAGGGGGGCCGCCTGGCGCGGGAGAGGTGGGCTGGCTGCTCGGCAGGGGGGTGGTCGGGTCGCCACCGGCCGGGCGGTTGAAGGACGGTTGCTCGGGCGGGTTGGGATCGGACATGGCTTCCCTCTCTCAGAAGGAGACGTCAACAGATCTCTGGCGTCCACATCGTAGGGCGGCGCCGTGTCGACTCCCCCCGACCAGCGCGATCGCACGGCGTGTTCGTGCAGGTCAGGGGGTCCCCACCGGCGCCACGCGGGAGGCGGCGACGCGCCTCGCGCAGGCGCGGGTCTTGACGCCAGCCCCGCGGAGGGCCATATTCGTCGCGTTCGCATCGCGAGCTCCCGGTCCAGGGGGCGTGGCAGGTCACGTCGAGGGCAGCCGGTCGTTTTCGAGACCGGATGGCCCCTCGAGGGACGACCTCCGCTCCTTGACCCGGCTGGACACTCCTGCCCTTTGTGGGTAGGCTAGGCCTTTGCGCTGCCCATGCCCATCCTTCGCGACCTCGGTCAGGCCACTCCCCAATGCCTTTCGGCATTCGGCATGACCTCGGGGACCCGCGAGCGGAGCCATGCGGCAACGCGGATCTGAAGATTCGAAAAAGGCCCGTGGAAGGACCCTCCTTGGCTGCCTCGCGTACTGCGACGAACATGTCCACCGCACAGACCCCTTCGGGGCGTCTGTCCTTCGCGAAGATTCGCGAACCACTCGAGGTCCCCGACCTCCTGGCGCTTCAGACGGAGAGCTTCGACTGGCTGCTCGGCAACGAGCGCTGGCAGGCTCGCGTCGCCGCGGCCAAGGCCGAGGGACGCACCGACGTCCCCGACCGGTCCGGGCTCGAGGAGATCTTCGAGGAGATCTCCCCGATCGAGGACTTCAGCGGCTCGATGTCGCTGTCGTTCCGCGACCACCGCTTCGAGGAGACCCGCAAGACGATCGAGTCGTGCAAGGAGCGCGACCAGACGTACGACGCACCGCTCTTCGTCACCGCCGAGTTCATGAACGCCCAGACGGGCGAGATCAAGAGCCAGACGGTGTTCATGGGTGACTTCCCGCTCATGACCGAGCGCGGCACCTTCATCATCAACGGCACCGAGCGTGTCGTCGTCTCGCAGCTCGTCCGCAGCCCGGGCGTGTACTTCGAGCGCACGCCCGACAAGACGTCCGACAAGGACATCTACACCGCCAAGATCATCCCGAGCCGCGGTGCCTGGCTCGAGTTCGAGATCGACAAGCGCGACATGGTGGGCGTCCGCGTCGACCGCAAGCGCAAGCAGTCGGTCACGGTGCTCCTCAAGGCCCTCGGCTGGACCGAGGCCCAGATCCTCGAGGAGTTCGGCGAGTTCGAGTCGATGCGCCTCACCCTGGAGAAGGACCACACCCAGGGCCAGGACGACGCGCTGCTGGACATCTACCGCAAGCTGCGCCCGGGCGAGCCGCCGACCAAGGAGGCCGCGCAGACGCTGCTCGACAACCTCTACTTCAACGGCAAGCGCTACGACCTCGCCAAGGTCGGCCGCTACAAGGTCAACAAGAAGCTCGGCCTCGACGGCTCGATCAACGACTCGACCCTGTCGATCGACGACATCGTCAAGACGATCAAGTTCATCGTCACGCTGCACGACGGCCAGGACTCGATGAAGGGCGTCAAGAACGGCGACGAGATCGACGTCCGCGTCGAGGTCGACGACATCGACCACTTCGGCAACCGTCGTCTCCGCTCCGTCGGCGAGCTCATCCAGAACCAGGTCCGCACGGGCCTGTCCCGCATGGAGCGCGTCGTCCGCGAGCGCATGACCACGCAGGACGTCGAGGCGATCACCCCGCAGACCCTGATCAACATCCGCCCCGTGGTGGCCTCGATCAAGGAGTTCTTCGGCACGTCGCAGCTCTCGCAGTTCATGGACCAGAACAACCCGCTCGCGGGTCTGACGCACAAGCGTCGTCTGTCCGCGCTCGGCCCGGGTGGTATCTCCCGTGACCGCGCCCAGATGGAGGTCCGTGACGTCCACCCGTCGCACTACGGCCGCATGTGCCCGATCGAGACCCCGGAAGGCCCGAACATCGGCCTCATCGGCTCGCTCGCGTCCTACGGTCGGATCAACGCGTTCGGCTTCATCGAGACGCCGTACCGCAAGGTCACCGACGGTCACGTGACCGACGACGTCGACTACCTGTCCGCCGACGAGGAGGACCGCTACGTCGTCGCCCAGGCCAACGCGCCGCTGGACAAGCAGAACAACTTCACCGAGGACCGCGTGCTCGTGCGCACCAAGGGTGGAGAGGTCGAGCTCGTCCCCGGCGACGAGGTCGACTACATGGACGTCTCACCGCGCCAGATGGTGTCGGCCGCGACCGCGATGATCCCCTTCCTCGAGCACGACGACGCCAACCGTGCGCTCATGGGCGCCAACATGCAGCGTCAGGCCGTCCCGCTCGTCAAGAGCGAGGCGCCCATCGTCGGCACCGGCATGGAGTTCCGCGCCGCCCTCGACTCGGGCGACGTCGTCCGCGCCGAGAAGGCCGGTGTCGTGCAGGAGGTGTCGGCTGACCTCGTCACCGTCGCCAACGACGACGGCACCTACCAGACGTACCGCATCGCCAAGTTCGCGCGCTCCAACCAGGGCACGAGCTACAACCAGGTCGTCGTCGTCAACGAGGGCGACCGTCTCGAGGCCGGCGGCGTCATCGCCGACGGTCCCGCGACCGAGGGTGGCGAGATGGCGCTCGGACGCAACCTGCTCGTCGCGTTCATGTCGTGGGAGGGCCACAACTACGAGGACGCGATCATCCTCAGCCAGCGCCTGGTCCAGGACGACGTCCTCTCCTCGATCCACATCGAGGAGCACGAGGTCGACGCCCGTGACACCAAGCTCGGCCCCGAGGAGATCACCCGGGACATCCCGAACGTCTCCGAGGAGGTCCTGGCCGACCTCGACGAGCGCGGCATCATCCGCGTCGGCGCCGAGGTCCGCGACGGCGACCTGCTCGTCGGCAAGGTCACGCCCAAGGGTGAGACCGAGCTGACGCCGGAGGAGCGCCTGCTGCGCGCCATCTTCGGTGAGAAGGCGCGCGAGGTCCGTGACACGAGCCTCAAGGTGCCCCACGGCGAGACCGGCACGGTCATCGGCGTCAAGGAGTTCCGGGCCGACATGGGCGACGACCTGCCGCCCGGTGTCAACCAGCTCGTCCGCGTCTACGTGGCCAACAAGCGCAAGATCACCGACGGTGACAAGCTCGCCGGCCGCCACGGCAACAAGGGTGTCATCTCCAAGATCCTCCCGGTCGAGGACATGCCCTTCCTCGAGGACGGCACGCCGGTCGACGTCGTGCTCAACCCGCACGGTGTGCCGCGTCGTATGAACCTCGGTCAGATCCTCGAGCTGCACCTCGGCTGGGCCGCCTCGCGCGGCTGGAAGATCGAGGGCAACCCGGAGTGGGCCAAGGAGATCGCGGTCGACGCGCACGAGGCCCCCGCGGGCTCGCGCGTGGCGACGCCGGTCTTCGACGGTGCGTCCGAGGACGTCGTGACAGGTCTGCTGGACTCGACGCTCAAGACGCGCGACGGGGTTCGCCTCATCGACGCCTCGGGCAAGACGCGCCTCTTCGACGGCCGCTCAGGCGAGCCGTTCCCGGAGCCCGTCGCGGTCGGCTACATGTACATCCTCAAGCTCCACCACCTCGTCGACGACAAGATCCACGCTCGTTCGACGGGTCCGTACTCGATGATCACCCAGCAGCCGCTCGGCGGTAAGGCCCAGTTCGGTGGCCAGCGCTTCGGTGAGATGGAGGTCTGGGCCCTCGAGGCGTACGGCGCCGCCTACACGCTCCAGGAGCTGCTGACGATCAAGTCGGACGACGTTCCCGGCCGCGTGAAGGTCTACGAGGCCATCGTCAAGGGCGAGAACATCCCCGACTCGGGCATCCCGGAGTCGTTCAAGGTCCTCCTCAAGGAGATGCAGTCCCTGTGTCTCAACGTCGAGGTCCTGAGCAGCGACGGCACCACGATCGAGATGAAGGAGTCCGACGAAGAGGTCTTCCGCGCGGCGGAGGAGCTCGGTATCGACCTGAGCCGGCGTGAGCCGTCCAGCGTCGAAGAGGTCTGAGAAGGCCCCACCCGACGAAGGGGGCGTATGCCGTAGGGCCCGCCCAGCGGCATACGCCACCCCCCGTCCCCCGAAACCACTCAGACCAAAGACTCAACGAGAGTTACGAGAGAAGGAACCACGTGCTCRACGTCAACTTCTTTGACGAGCTGCGTATCGGCCTCGCCACCGCGGAATCCATCCGCCAGTGGAGCCACGGTGAGGTCAAGAAGCCCGAGACCATCAACTACCGCACGCTCAAGCCCGAGAAGGAGGGCCTGTTCTGCGAGCGCATCTTCGGCCCCACCCGGGACTGGGAGTGCAACTGCGGCAAGTACAAGCGCGTCCGCTTCAAGGGCATCATCTGTGAGCGCTGTGGCGTCGAGGTCACGCGCGCCAAGGTGCGCCGTGAGCGGATGGGCCACATCGAGCTCGCCGCCCCCGTCACGCACATCTGGTACTTCAAGGGCGTCCCGAGCCGTCTCGGCTACCTGCTCGACCTCGCCCCGAAGGACCTCGAGAAGGTCATCTACTTCGCGGCCTACATGATCACGTCCGTCGACGAGGACCAGCGTCACGCTGACCTGCCCTCGCTCGAGGCGCAGATCCAGGTCGAGAAGAAGGAGATCGAGAACCGCCGCGACGCCGACGTCGAGTCCCGTGCGCAGCTGCTCGAGCGCAACGTCGCCGAGCTCGAGGCCGAGGGTGCCAAGGCCGACGTCAAGCGCAAGGTCCGCGACCAGGCCGACCGCGAGATGAACAACATCCGCAAGCGTGCCGACCAGCTGGTCGAGCGCCTCGAGCAGGTCTGGGACCGGTTCAAAAACCTCAAGGTCCAGGACCTCGAGGGCGACGAGATCCTCTACCGCGAGATGCGTGACCGCTTCGGTCTCTACTTCGAGGGCGGCATGGGCGCCGCGGCGATCCAGAAGCGCCTCGAGTCCTTCGACCTCGACGCCGAGGCGGATCTCCTCCAGGAGATCATCGCCACCGGCAAGGGCCAGAAGAAGACCCGCGCCATCAAGCGCCTCAAGGTCGTCAACGCCTTCCAGATGACGACGAACCACCCGTCGGGCATGGTCCTCGACGCGATCCCGGTCATCCCGCCGGACCTGCGCCCGATGGTGCAGCTCGACGGCGGCCGCTTCGCGACCTCGGACCTCAACGACCTCTACCGTCGCGTCATCAACCGCAACAACCGCCTGAAGCGCCTCCTCGACCTCGGTGCGCCCGAGATCATCGTCAACAACGAGAAGCGCATGCTCCAGGAGGCCGTCGACAGCCTCTTCGACAACGGCCGTCGTGGTCGCCCGGTCACGGGTCCCGGCAACCGTCCGCTCAAGTCGCTGTCCGACATGCTCAAGGGCAAGCAGGGTCGATTCCGCCAGAACCTGCTCGGCAAGCGCGTCGACTACTCCGGCCGTTCGGTCATCGTCGTCGGCCCGCAGCTGAAGCTGCACCAGTGCGGTCTGCCCAAGCAGATGGCGCTGGAGCTGTTCAAGCCGTTCGTGATGAAGCGCCTGGTCGACCTCGACCACGCCCAGAACATCAAGTCGGCCAAGCGGATGGTGGAGCGGGCTCGCCCCGTCGTGTGGGACGTCCTCGAAGAGGTCATCACGGAGCACCCGGTGCTGCTCAACCGTGCACCCACGCTGCACCGTCTCGGCATCCAGGCGTTCGAGCCGCAGCTCGTCGAGGGCAAGGCCATCCAGATCCACCCGCTCGTCTGCTCGGCCTTCAACGCCGACTTCGACGGTGACCAGATGGCCGTCCACGTGCCGCTGTCGGCTGAGGCGCAGGCCGAGGCCCGCATCCTCATGCTGTCGAGCAACAACATCCTCAAGCCGGCTGACGGTCGCCCCGTGACCATGCCGACCCAGGACATGATCACCGGCATCTACCACCTGACCGACGCCCTCGACGGCGGCGGCCCGGGTGCGGGTCGCGCGTTCTCGTCCCCGTCCGAGGCCCGCATGGCCTTCGACCGTGGCGAGATCCTGCTCGGCTCGGCGATCAAGCTGCGCCTCACGGACGCGGTGCCCCCGGCCGGCCACGAGCTGCCCGAGGGTGTCGAGGCCGGCGAGGACGGCATCGTCAAGAGCCTCACGCTCGAGACGACGCTCGGTCGCGCGATCTTCAACGACACGCTGCCGCTCGACTACCCGTTCGAGAACCGCCCGGTCGACCGCAAGCGCCTCTCGGCGATCGTCAACGACCTCGCGGAGCGCTACTCCAAGGTCCAGGTCGCCGCGTCCCTCGACGCCCTGAAGGAGGCCGGTTTCCACTGGTCGACCCGCTCGGGCTGCACCGTCGCCATCTCCGACGTCACGACGCCGGACAACAAGACGGCGATCCTCGAGGGCTACGAGACCAAGGCCGCCAAGGTCCAGACGCAGTACGAGCGCGGTCTCATCACCGACGACGAGCGTCGTCAGGAGCTCGTCGAGATCTGGACCCAGGCGTCCAACCAGGTCGCCAAGGAGATGGAGACCAACTTCCCGCGCACGAACCCCATCTACCGGATGGTGTCCTCGGGTGCTGGTGGCAACTGGTTCCAGATCCGTCAGATCGCCGGCATGCGTGGCCTGATGGCCAACCCGAAGGGCGAGATCATCCCGCGCCCGATCAAGGCGAACTTCCGTGAGGGCCTCACGGTGCTCGAGTTCTTCATCTCGACGCACGGTGCCCGTAAGGGTCTGGCCGACACGGCGCTTCGTACCGCCGACTCGGGCTACCTCACGCGTCGTCTCGTCGACGTGTCGCAGGACGTCATCATCCGTGAGGACGACTGTGGCACCGAGCGTGGCCTCAAGCTGCCGATCGCCCAGGTCAACGAGACCACGGGCACGCGTGCGCCGAGCGAGGTCGTCGAGGCCTCGGTCTACGCCCGCACGCTGGCCGAGGACGTCGTCGTGGACGGCGAGACGCTCGCCGTCGCCGGCATCGACCTCGGTGACGTCGTCATCGACGCGCTCTACGCGGCCGGTGTCGACGAGGTCCGGATCCGTTCGGTCCTGACGTGCGACAGCAAGGTCGGCACGTGTGCGGCCTGCTACGGCCGTTCRCTCGCGACGGGCAAGCTCGTCGACATCGGCGAGGCCGTCGGCATCATCGCGGCCCAGTCGATCGGTGAGCCCGGCACGCAGCTGACGATGCGTACCTTCCACACCGGCGGCGCGGCCGCGGCCGACGACATCACCCAGGGTCTGCCGCGTGTCGTCGAGCTGTTCGAGGCGCGCACCCCCAAGGGTGTCGCCCCGATCGCCGAGGCCACCGGCCGGATCGAGATCGAGGACACCGACAAGGCACGCCGGATCCTGCTCACGCCGGACGACGGCTCCGAGCAGCACGCCTACCCGGTGAGCAAGCGCTCGCGCCTCGTCGTCGCCGACGGCGACCACGTCGAGGTCGGCACCAAGCTGGTCCAGGGCGCGATCGACCCCAAGCAGGTCCTTCGCATCCTCGGCCCGCGCGCGGCCCAGAAGCACCTCGTCGACGAGGTGCAGCGGGTCTACCGCCAGCAGGGTGTCTCGATCCACGACAAGCACATCGAGGTCATCGTGCGCCAGATGCTGCGGCGCGTGACGATCATCGAGGCCGGCGACGCCGACCTGCTGCCCGGCGAGCTCGCCGAGCGTGGTCGCTTCGAGGACGAGAACCGTCGCGTCATGGCCGAGGGTGGCCGTCCGGCCGCCGGTCGTCCCGAGCTCATGGGCATCACCAAGGCCTCGCTCGCGACCGAGTCGTGGCTGTCGGCCGCGTCCTTCCAGGAGACGACCCGCGTGCTCACGCAGGCCGCCATGGAGGCCAAGTCCGACCCGCTGCTGGGCCTCAAGGAGAACGTCATCCTCGGAAAGCTCATCCCTGCCGGCACGGGCCTGCCCCGCTACCGGAACGTCAAGGTCGAGCCCACCGAGGAGGCCAAGGCCGCGATGTACTCGCT
>NZ_JBFULD010000119.1:0-11227 GCF_056400505.1 Terrabacter sp. P5_B1 | reverse complement strand
TCGCAGGAGCGTCCGGATGAGCTGGACCAGGGCGAGGACGACTGCGAGCGCCGCCAGGACGAGGATGACCTGGACGAGGGCGACGAGCACCGGCGAGGGGTCGAAGGGGGTCGCTGTCGACGTCGCCGTCGGCTGCGGGGTCGTCGCCGAGGACTGCAGGGAGGTCACGGGGGGCAGGGGCGGGATCGTCTGCACGTCCGTGGGGCGTGACAGCAGGGACACCGGCTGGCCCATCGCAGCCACGACCAGTGCGGCCATGACGACGACCCCACTGACGATGGCGGTCTGCAGCCCCCGTCTCGACATGCGAGAGACCCTATGCCAGCAGGGTCGTCGGCACCGGAGTAGCGGTCCGATCGTTGCCGTCCTGAGAGGTCAGGACAGCAACGATCCGTCGGGCCGCTGGAGGATCAGGCCTTGCTGGGCGCCTTCTCGACGGGGACGAGCTCGGCGTCGCGGACCTCGACCGCCTCGCCCTCGGCATACGTCAGCTCGCTGATGCGTCCGCTGGCGCGCAGGTCGGACTCGGCCGCCCGCAGGTGCGCGACGGACGTAGCGGGAGCGACGAGGGTCATGGTGCGCACCTCGGCGCGCATGCCGACCTTCGCCTCGGACTTGACCTTGCGCACGCCGGCGAGGGCAGCACCGACCGACGAGAGGAGCGCCGGGTCCCCGCCCGACGGGAGCTCGTCGCGCGTCGGCCAGGACTGGCGGTGCACCGAGCCCTGCCCGAACCACGACCAGACCTCCTCGGTCGCGTACGGGATGAACGGGGCGAGCAGGCGCAGCAGGGTCTCGAGGGCGAGGCGGAGCGCCGCCCGGGCGCTCGCGGCCGCCTCGTCGCCCTGRCCGCCGTAGGCACGGTCCTTGACGAGCTCGAGGTAGTCGTCGCAGAAGGTCCAGAAGAAGGTCTCGGTGACCTCGAGGGACCGGGTGTAGTCCCAGCCCTCAAAACCTTGAGTGGCCTTGTCGACGACGTCGGCGAGTGCCGAGAGCATCGACAGGTCAAGGGGATTCGTGACCGCCGCACGCAGGTCGCCTGACACGTCACCGAAGCCCAGGGCGAACTTGCTGGCGTTGAGCACCTTGATCGCGAGGCGACGGCCGACCTTCATCTGGCCGGTGTCGTAGGCGGCGTCCGTGCCGAGACGACCCGAGGCCGCCCAGTAGCGCACGGCGTCGGCGCCGTTGGCCACGACGACGTCCTCCGGCGTCTCGGCGTTGCCCTTGGACTTGCTCATCTTCTTGCGGTCCGGGTCGAGGATCCAGCCGCTGATCGCCGCGTGCCGCCAGGGCGCGACGCCGTGCTCGAGGTAGGAGCGCGTCACCGTGGCGAAGAGCCAGGTGCGGATGATGTCGTGCGCCTGCGGGCGCATGTCGTAGGGGAAGAGGGACGCGAAGAGCGCCTCGTCGGAGCCGAGCCGGTCGGCCTCGGCTGCGCCTTCGCGCACCGGCCAGCCGGCGGCGATCTGCGGCGTCAGCGACGACGTCGCCCACGTGTCCATGATGTCGGGGTCGGCGACGAAGCCACCGGGCACGCCGCGCTGGCTCTCGTCGTAGCCCTCCGGCACGTCGATCTGCGGGTCGACGGGCAGCGCCGACTCCGGAGCGACGATCGGGTGGTCGTGGTCGGTCTCGCCGTCGGCCGTCACGGGGTACCAGACCGGGAAGGGCACGCCGAAGAAGCGCTGGCGCGAGATGAGCCAGTCGCCGTTGAGGCCCTCGACCCAGTTCTTGTAGCGCGACCGCATGAAGGTCGGGTGGAAGTCCACCGTCTCGCCCATGCCGACGAGCTTGGAGCGCAGCGCCTCGTCGCGCCCGCCGTTGCGGATGTACCACTGGCGCGAGGTGACGATCTCGAGCGGCTTGTCGCCCTTCTCGTAGAAGTTCGCCTTGCGCTGGGTCTTCTGCGGCTCGCCGTCGAGGTCACCCGACTCGCGCAGGGCCGCGACCACGGCCTCACGGGCGCTGAACGTCGTCTTGGTCGCGAGCGACCCGGCATACAGCTCCTCGCCCGGGCCCCCGACGAGCCACTCGGGCGTCTCGGCCTGCAGGCGGCCGTTGCGGGTGATGAGCGAGCGGATCGGCAGCTGCAGCTCGCGCCACCACATGACGTCGGTGAGGTCACCGAACGTGCAGCACATGGCGATGCCGGCGCCCTTGTCCATCTCGGCGGCGTGGTGGGCGAGCACCGGCACCTCGACGCCGAAGAGCGGCGAGGTCACCGTCGTGCCGAAGAGGGGCTGGTAGCGCTCGTCGTCGGGATGCGCGATGAGTGCCACGACCGACGGGATGAGCTCGGGTCGCGTCGTCTCGATGAAGACGGGCTCGCCACCAGCCTCAGTACTGCGGTGGAACGCGACGCGGTGGTACGCGCCGGGGTAGTCGCGCGCCTCGAGCTCGGCCTGCGCGACGGCGGTCTGGAACGTCACGTCCCAGAGGCCGGGGGCCTCGCTCTGGTAGGCCTCGCCCCGCGCGAGGTTGCGCAGGAACGCCTGCTGCGCGACGGCGCGCGAGCGCTCGTCGATGGTGCGGTAGGTGATGTTCCAGTCGAGGCTGAAGCCGAGGCGACGGAAGAGCGACTCGAAGGTCACCTCGTCCTTGACGGTGAGCACGTCGCACAGCTCGATGAAGTTCTTGCGGCTGATCGGGCGCTGGTCGGCCGCCTTGATGGCCTTGCCGTTCGCGTCCACGCCCTCCTCGAAGGGCGGGGTGAAGCCCGCCTCGTAGGGCAGGCTCGCGTCGCCGCGCACGCCGTAGTAGTTCTGCACGCGCCGCTCGGTCGGCAGCCCGTTGTCGTCCCAGCCGATCGGGTAGAAGACCTCGAAGCCCTGCATGCGCTTGTAACGGGCCATGCAGTCGGTGTGCGTGTAGCTGAAGACGTGGCCGACGTGCAGACTGCCGCTCGCCGTGGGCGGCGGGGTGTCAATGGCGAAGACCTGGTGCCGGGGCAGCTCCAGCGCCTTGGCGCGGTCGAAGGCGTAGGTGCCCTCGTCCGCCCATACCTGCATCCACTTCTCCTCGAGCCCGTCGAGCGAGGGCCGCTCGGGGATCCGCGAGGTCGTGGTGGCAGGCGTGTCAGTCATGCGCCCAATCCTTCCATGGCCGTCAGGGTGCCTTCGACCGCCTTTCTGGCCGTATGCCGTGTGGCCGCGGCCTCCCGGCCGTCAGAAGTCGCAGCCGGGCAGGTCACACCCGGCTGACAGCCGCATCTGGTCCCGACCCGGCGTCGGCGTGCCGAAGCGTGCCGAAGCGTGCCGAAGCGTGGCGGCGCAGGGCAGAGTGTCCCCCATGGAGCCCGTCTACTCGTCCGTCATCGGTGTCGCCCGTGGGGTCTTCGCGATGCAGGGACTGAAGTTCACCATCCTCGGCGACGACAACGTCCCGCGAGCCGGGGGAGCGGTGATGACGATCAACCACACCGGCTACATGGATTTCACGTACGCCGGTCTCGCCGCCCAGAAGTCCGGCCGGCTCGTGCGGTTCATGGCCAAGGACAGCGTCTTCTCCCATCCCGTGAGCGGGCCGCTCATGCGCGGGATGCACCACATCCCCGTGGACCGCACCGCGGGGGCGGCGTCGTATGCCGCCGCCCTTGACGCGCTCCGCTCCGGGGAGATCGTCGGCGTCTTCCCGGAGGCGACGATCTCGCGCTCGTTCGAGCTCAAGGAGTTCAAGACCGGCGCGGCCCGGATGGCAATCGAGGCAGGTGTCCCGATCGTGCCCGTCGTGATCTGGGGCTCCCAGCGGGTCTGGACCAAGGGTCACCCGAAGCGGCTCGGGCGCACGAACGTGCCGATCCTCATCAATGTCGGCGAGCCGATCCCGGTCGCTCCCGATGCCGATCCGGACGCGGTCACCGTGCAGTACAAGGCGGTCATGGCCGACCTGCTCGCCGTCGCGAGAGCGGCCTACGAGCCGCTCATCGGCCCGGACCTCAAGTACCTCCCGGCCAGTCTGGGCGGCACGGCGCCGACCCTCCCCGAGGCGACCCGGCTCGACGAGGCCGACACGGCCGAGCGCCAGCGCCGCGCAGACGCGCGGCGCGGCTTCTCCACGGACTGACGGTTCAGCGGGCCCGCTAGGGCCGTGAGCCGTCAACGGTTAGCCTTCCGGGCATGGCTCGTCAGGCACGTCAGCGCGTCCCCGAGGGTCCGGCACCGGATCCCGCGGTCCAGAAGCTCCGGATCCGCTACACGAAGCGGGGACGGCTGAGGTTCACCTCGAGCCGCGACTTCCAGCGCGCGCTGGAGCGGGCGCTGCGCCGGGCGGACGTGCCGATGGCCTTCTCTGCGGGCTTCCACCCGCACCCGAAGATCAGCTATGCCAACGCTGCGGCCACGGGCACGGGCAGCGAGGCGGAGTACTTCGAGATCTCGGTGACCCAGCGTGTCCAGCCGGACTCGGTGCGTGTCGCCCTGGACGAGGCTCTGCCGCAGGGGATCGACATCCTCCAGGTCGTCGAGGCCGCCCCGGGGGCCCTCGCCGACCGCCTGGAGGCCAGCGACTGGCTGCTCGAGTTCGCCGGCGTGCCGCGTGAGGTCCTGGACTCGGCCGTGGCGGCTCTGCTGGAGCGCGACACGGCCGAGGTGACCCGGTTGACGAAGTCCGGTCCGCGCACCTTCGACGTGCGTGGCTCGATCGTCTCTGCTCGAGTCCTTGCGCCGAGCGACGCGCTCACCGACACGGTCACGACTCACGAAGTCGGGGCTGACTGTGCGATACTGCGCATGGTCGTACGGCACACCACACCGGCTGTACGCCCCGACGACATTCTGACCGCGCTGCGTGAGATCGCCGACCTGCAGCCTCCGCGCCCCCCTCTGGTGACGCGACTGGCGCAGGGACCGCTCGACACCGTAAACGTGAGGGTGACCGACCCGCTGGAATGA
Source organism: Terrabacter sp. P5_B1 (assembly GCF_056400505.1). Taxonomy (NCBI): domain Bacteria; kingdom Bacillati; phylum Actinomycetota; class Actinomycetes; order Micrococcales; family Intrasporangiaceae; genus Terrabacter; species Terrabacter sp. P5_B1. Next base: position 6,335 of record NZ_JBFULD010000119.1, on the reverse strand, counting down.
CCTGCCAGGTCATGACGACGACAAGGTTGCCGACCAGGACGTCGGCGGCATTCGATCACGGGGCCGCGCCCAGCGCGAACCGTTTTCGGGTGTAGCGAGACGACTTCCGTTCCGTCGCACACGCGGCGCGACGACTGCAACCGCACTCGTGCGGTGTCGGCGGCTCCGGCCGGGTGTGGGTCACACCGCACCTGACGGGAGGCTGCMTGATGGCACCCAACGACACCACCTCCGGCAACGACGCGACGCTGGTCCCCGCCGAGCACGACGCCGAGCGCGGCCATGACCGGAGTGCCGGGCAGGACGCCCAGGCGCCCGCCGCGGAGGCAGCTCCAGTCGCGAGCGCGCCCGCCCCGCGCCGCCGTGCCGCGCGTCGCACGACGAAGAAGGCCACCACCATCGAGCCGAYGGCCCCCGCCGCGGCGTCCCCCCAGCCAGAGGGAGCAGCCGAGGCACCGCTCTCCACGGGTGACACCGGTGACACGGCCGACACGCCCGCCACCACCACCGAGGTCGTCGAGGCCGAGACCGCCACGACCGAAGCCGCCACGACCGAGGCCGCCGAGACGAAGCGTCCGGCACGCAAGCGCGCCACCCGCAAGAAGGTCGAGCCCGGCGACGCGCCGACGGCTCCCCGGGCCACCAAGCGCGGATCGCGCACCAAGGCCGACCGAGCCAGTGCCGCCGTCGAGGAGCTCTTGGCCGGCGTGCTCACCGGAGACGACGAGGACGCCACCCAGCCGGGGGCGGCCTCCTCCGCCGGGTCCGAGGCCGCGACCGTCGACCGCACCGCCATCATCGACGTCGAGGCGCTCGACGAGGCCGAGGAGCTGCCCACCGTCGGCATCTCCGACTCCGACGAGGACGACCGCTCGACCACGGCGGTCCCCAGCTTCAGCGTGCTCTTCCAGGCGCCCGACGCGAGCCAGGCCGTGCCCACGCGCCGCCGCCGCGGCACGCCGCAGCCCGCGGTCGAGGAGCAAGTGGAGGAGAGCGAGGACGAGCCCGTCGCCGCCGACGAGGACCTGTCCGAGACCGACGAGCAGCCCGACGCCCAGTCCGACGAGGAGGCCGGCCCCCGCCGCTCGCGCCGCCGCCGGGGTGGCAAGGGCCGCCGTGGCCGCGGCAACGACGAGGACGAGGCCCAGGACCAGCAGGCCGACTCGGGCGACTCCCGAGGTTCGCGTGGAGCACGTCGGGGATCCGCCGAGACCGTGGACGAGCCGGAGGCCGACCGCGACGACGAGATCGACACCGACACCGAGGGTGACGCGGATGACGAAGGTGGCTCGAGCCGTCGTCGCCGGCGTCGTCGCCGCGCCGGCTCCGCCGCCGAGTCCGGAGACGACACCCCCAACGTCTCGACCCGTGTGCGCCAGCCGCGCACCCAGAGCGACGAGCCGGTCGCCGTCAAGGGCTCGACCCGTCTCGAGGCGAAGAAGCAGCGCCGTCGTGAGGGCCGTGAGGCCGGCCGACGTCGCACGATCATCACCGAGGCCGAGTTCCTCGCCCGCCGCGRGGCCGTCGACCGGGTCATGGTCGTGCGCAACAAGGACGGGCGCACCCAGATGGGGGTCCTCGAGGACGGTGTCCTCGTCGAGCACTACATCGACCAGGCCACGAACGTCTCGATGGCCGGCAACATCTACCTCGGTCGGGTCCAGAACGTCCTGCCCTCGATGGAGGCCGCATTCGTCGACATCGGCAAGGGCCGCAACGCCGTGCTCTACGCCGGTGAGGTCAACTGGGACGCCGCCGGTCTCGAGGCCAACCAGCCCAAGCGCATCGAGAACGCCCTCGGCTCCGGTCAGACCGTCCTCGTGCAGGTCACGAAGGACCCGATCGGCCACAAGGGTGCGCGTCTCACCTCGCAGATCTCGCTGCCCGGCCGCTACCTCGTCTACGTGCCCAACAGCTCGATGACGGGCATCAGCCGCAAGCTGCCCGACACCGAGCGCGCCCGCCTCAAGAAGATCCTGCGCGACGTCGTGCCGGACTCCGCCGGCGTCATCGTCCGCACCGCCGCCGAGGGGGCGAGCGAGGAGGAGCTGCGCGCCGACGTCGAGCGCCTCACCCGGACGTGGGAGGACATCCAGGCCAAGGCCGAGGAGGCGTCCAGCCCCCGCGCGGGCAAGAGCAAGGGCAAGAAGAAGAACGGCGCACCCGGGTCGGCGACGGGCGGCCAGGCCCCGATGCTCCTGCACGGTGAGCCCGACCTCACGGTCCGTGTCATCCGCGACGTCTTCAACGAGGACTTCAAGCAGCTCGTCGTCGCCGGGGACCAGGCGTGGAAYGAGATCCACCCCTACATCTCGTCGGTCGCCCCCGACCTCGCCGACCGCGTCAGCAAGTGGACGGCGGAGGAGGACCTCTTCACCCACCACCGGGTCGACGAGCAGCTCTCCAAGGCGATGGACCGCAAGGTCTGGCTGCCGAGCGGTGGCTCCCTCGTCATCGACCGCACCGAGGCGATGACCGTCGTCGACGTCAACACCGGCAAGTTCGTCGGCTCGGGTGGCAACCTCGAGGAGACGGTGACGAAGAACAACATCGAGGCGGCCGAGGAGATCGTTCGCCAGCTCCGGCTGCGCGACATCGGCGGCATCATCGTCATCGACTTCATCGACATGGTGCTCGAGAGCAACCGCGAGCTCGTCGTGCGCCGCCTGCTCGAGTGCCTCGGACGCGACCGCACCAAGCACCAGGTCGCCGAGGTCACCTCGTTGGGGCTCCTGCAGATGACCCGCAAGCGCGTCGGCTCGGGACTCATCGAGGTCTTCTCGGAGACGTGCGACCACTGCAACGGGCGCGGCTTCATCATCCACACCGACCCCGTCGACAGGGGGGCGCACCCGCAGGAGCAGAGCCAGGGCGACGCCGGCGGCAGCAGCCGTCGTCGCGGCCGGGGTCAGAGCCCCAGCCAGGGCAGCGGTGCGCAGAACGGCAACGGCGGCCAGCAGTCCGGTCAGCAGCCGAGCCAGCAGACCACGCACGCGGAGTCGAAGAGCAACGGTCCGACCGCGGCCCAGATCGCGGCGGCCGCCCACGCTGCCGCGCTCAAGAGCGCGTCCGGTCAGCCCGCGGGTGAAGCAGCGGCCGAGGCCATCGCCGAGGTCCGCGCCGAGGTCCACGCCGATTCGCACGGTGAGGCCCCTGGCGAGGTCCACAGCGAGGCCAGCGCCGGTCACGGCTTCCCCGAGGACAACGGTCCCTGGTCGGGTGACGACGCCCAGGACGCCGACCGCGCCGACAGGCAGGCCACCTCGGGTGGCGAGCACGTGGAGCTCGAGTCCGACCTCACGAACGCCACGAGTGCCACCGACGGCTCCGACGGCACCGACGGATCCGACGGCTTGGCACCCAGCGTCACCGCGGTGCAGCCCGAGGTGACCGTCGAGACCACAGGGACCGCCCCGGTCGTGGCGAACGTGCAGGTGCAGCCCGCCGCCCGGGGGCGTCGCCGTCGGGGACGCGTCGTCGCGCCAGCCGGCCCGCCCCGCGCCAGCAGCGAGTCCCGTCCCACCGGCGGGGCCTGACCTCGGTTTGGAGCTGGACGCTCCCAGCCGGTAATCTTTGTCCTTGGTGCGCCCACCGGGCCCGTATTGACGGGCCGGTGCCGAAAGCGGCGATACCAACCCTTGATGAGAGAGTGAGTTTCACTGTGTACGCGATTGTTCGCGCTGGCGGTCGCCAGGAGAAGGTGTCGGTGGGCGATGTCCTGCTCGTCGACAAGGTGACGGGTCAGCCCGGCGATGCCATCGAGCTCACGCCCCTGCTCCTCGTGGACGGGACCACGGTCACGTCCGACGCCGACAAGTTGTCGAAGGTGTCGGTCCAGGCCGAGGTCGTCAAGGCCGCCAAGGGCCCCAAGATCGTCATCATGAAGTACAAGAACAAGACCGGCTACCGCAAGCGTCAGGGCCACCGTCAGCCGCTGACCCAGGTCAAGATCACCGCCATCAACGCGTGATCCGCCCGGAACCCAGAGACTCACGAGAGAAGGACTGACATGGCACACAAGAAGGGTGCGTCCTCGACCCGCAACGGTCGCGACTCGAACGCACAGTTCCTCGGCGTCAAGCGTTTCGGTGGCCAGAAGGTCAACGCGGGCGAGATCCTCGTCCGTCAGCGCGGCACGCACTTCCACCCGGGTGAGGGTGTCGGCCGCGGTGGCGACGACACGCTGTTCGCCCTGGTTGCCGGCGCGGTCAAGTTCGGCACGAAGCGTGGCCGCAAGACGGTCAACATCGAGCAGCCGGAGACCGCTGCCGCTGAGTGATCGACGCGATCACCACTGATGTACCGGAAGGGCGGGCCCGAGCGGCCCGCCCTTCCGCCTTTCCCGGGCGACCCGGCATTCCGAAATGATGTGGCAGTCCCTCGCAAGCGCGCGAGTGCCACCTCCTCGGCTCCAGCCATCCTGCGTATGCCGTCCGCCCACCCTGATCTGGAAGAGTGACCTCCCATGGCAGTGACCTTCGTCGACCGCGTGGTGCTGCACCTCAGCGCCGGGGCGGGCGGGCACGGTGTCGCCTCCGTCAAGCGCGAGAAGTTCAAGCCGCTCGGCGGACCCGACGGTGGCAACGGGGGCCGGGGAGGCTCGGTCATCCTGCGCGTCGACCCGTCGTCGACGACGCTTCTCGACTACCACCGCCACCCGCACCGCAAGGCCGGCAACGGCGCACCCGGTGCCGGTGACGAGCGCAACGGCGCCGACGGGGACGACCTCGTGCTGGCCGTGCCGGAGGGTACCGTCGTCAAGGACGCCTCGGGGCAGATCATCGTCGACCTCGTCGGCATGGGCACCGAGCACGTCATTGCCGCCGGCGGTCGCGGGGGCCTGGGCAACAAAGCCCTGTCGAGTGCTCGTCGCAAGGCCCCCGGGTTCGCGCTCCTCGGCGAGCCGGGCGAGGACATCGACGTCGTGCTCGAGCTGAAGTCGCTCGCGGACGTGGCCCTCATCGGCTTCCCGAGCGCGGGCAAGTCCTCCCTCGTGTCGGTGCTCTCGGCCGCGAAGCCGAAGATCGCCGACTACCCCTTCACGACGCTCGTGCCCAACCTCGGGGTCGTGACGGCCGGATCGAGCCGGTTCACCGTGGCCGACGTGCCCGGACTGATCCCGGGCGCCCACGAGGGCAAGGGGCTGGGGCTGGAGTTCCTGCGCCACGTCGAGCGCTGCTCGGTACTCGTCCACGTCATCGACTGCGCGACCCTCGAGCCGGGCCGTGACCCGATGAGCGACCTCGACGTCATCGAGAACGAGCTCTCGCTCTACGTCCCCGACGCCGACCTCGGCGGCCGGCCGCTGTCCGAGCGCACCCGCATCGTCGTGCTCAACAAGGCCGACGTGCCCGAGGCGCGCGAGCTCGCCGAGATGGTCAAGCCCGACCTCGAGGCCCGCGGTATCGAGGTCTTCATCGTCTCGGCCGTGGCGCATGAGGGCCTGCGCGAGCTGAGCTTCGCGATGGCCCGCCACGTCGACGCCGCCCGAAAGGAGATCGGTGAGGCCGTGCCCAAGCGGGTCGTACTGCGACCGCGGTCCGTCGACGACCAGGGCTTCTCGGTGACCAGGGAGAACGGCCCCGACGGCGTCTTCTTCCGCGTCACCGGGGCGCGCCCCATCCGCTGGGTGCGGCAGACCGACTTCAGCAACGACGAGGCCGTCGGCTACCTCGCGGACCGCCTCGGCCGGCTCGGTGTCGAGGACGAGCTCTACAAGGTCGGCGCGGTCGCCGGCGACACCGTCGTCATCGGGGCCACCGACGACGCCGTCGTCTTCGACTGGGAGCCGACGTTGCAGGCCGGGGCGGAGCTGCTCGGCTCGCGCGGCACCGACCTGCGCCTGTCCGAGTCCTCGCGTCCGACCCGTGACGAGAAGCGTGAGGCGCAGAAGGACCGCTACGCGGCCCGCGCCGCCACCCAGGAGGAGCTCGATGCCGAGCGCCGGTCCGGCCTGTGGCACGTCGCCGCCGAAGAGGACGACGAGGACAACGGAGCCTGACCCACCCCACCGTTCAGTCGAGTGCCCACTTCCCGACGTGGGGAACTGGGCACTCGATGTCGAGGCGGCGGGATCCGCGCACCGTTCAGTCGAGTGCCACTTTCCGACGTCGGGAACTGAGCACTCGACGGGGTGGGGCGGGGGTGGGCGCATAGGGTGTCGGCATGAGCTCGTGGGGCGCGCTACTGCGTCGCGGTCACCTCGGCACCGAGGCCGACCGTGCGACGTACCGCACGCTGCACACCGCCCTGCTCGCCTCGCCGCCGCTGCGGAGGGGCCTGACACCGGCCGCCGCCGAGAAGTCGCTCAAACACCTTCGGTCGCTCCTCGGAGC
>NZ_JBFULD010000118.1:0-11232 GCF_056400505.1 Terrabacter sp. P5_B1 | reverse complement strand
CAGCACCCCGAAGCCGAACGCCTGCCAGGTGCGCGCCAGCGACTCCGTCGACGTGCCGCCCAGGCGCGCGGTGACCTGCTGGCGCAGGGTGGCAGCGGCGCTGCGGCTCGAGGTCAGGACGAGGCACGAGTCGGCACGCAGCCCCTGCTGCCGGACGGCGTCGACGACGAGTTCGACCGCGAGGGTCGACTTGCCGGTCCCGGGCCCGCCGAGGACCCTGAGGACCCGCGCCGACGAGTCGAGGGCGGCCTGCTGGCGGTCGTCGAGCCGCACTCGCGCGGCCGCGAGAGCAGGAGCGCGACGGAGGATGACCACCGGAGGATTCCATCACGGCCGACCGACAGCGGGTGCCACCCGGAGGGCGTATGCCTGGTGCGGCCCCCGCCGGGCCGCGTCCCGACAGCGCGCGGCCGCGTGGTCACGACCCCGGACGCGCCGGGCACGTGAGGGGCCCGGGACGGCGTACGCCATCCCGGGCCCCTGCATGGGTCAGGAAGTCACCTCAGGTCGAAGCGGTCCGCCTCCATGACCTTCGTCCAGGCCGCGACGAAGTCGCGGACCAGCTTCTCGTGGGCATCTTCGCTGGCGTACACCTCGGCAAGGGCACGCAGCTGCGAGTTCGACCCGAAGATCAGGTCGACGGCAGTGGCGGTCCACTTCAGGTCACCGCTGGCGAGGTCGCGGATCTCGTAGACGTTCTCCTCCGAGGCCGACGTCTTCCACTGCGTGCCGGGGGCGAGCAGGTTGGTGAAGAAGTCGTTCGTCAGCACGCCGGGGCGGTCCGTCAGCACGCCGTGCGCCGTGCCACCGACGTTGTTGCCGAGCGCCCGGAGGCCACCGACGAGGACCGTCATCTCCGGAGCGGTGAGGCCGAGCATGTAGGCCCGGTCGACGAGCAGGACCTCCGGCTGCAGCTTCACGCCGGGACGCAGGTAGTTGCGGAAGCCGTCGGCGCGTGGCTCGAGCACGGCGAACGACTCGACATCGGTCTGCTCCTGAGTCGCGTCCGTGCGGCCGGCGTGGAACGGCACTTCCACGGTGACACCGGCGCCGTGCGCGGCCTTCTCGACGGCCGCGGAGCCCGCGAGCACGATGAGGTCGGCCATCGAGATCGTCGCGCCGCCCGCCTCGTTGAACTCCCGCTGGATGCCCTCGAGCGTCTCGAGCACCTGGCCCAGCTGCTCGGGCTCGTTGACGGCCCAGCTGCGCTGCGGCTCGAGGCGGATACGTGCCCCGTTGGCGCCGCCGCGCTTGTCGGTGGAGCGGAAGCTCGCGGCCGAGGCCCAGGCGGTGGAGACGAGCTGGGACACCGACAGACCGGATGCCAGGACCTTCTCCTTGAGCGCCGCGACGTCGGCGTCGCCGACCAGCTCGCCCTCGACGGCCGGGACCGGGTCCTGCCACAGCTGCGGCTCCGGCACCCACGGGCCCAGGAACCGCGAAACGGGGCCCATGTCGCGGTGGAGCAGCTTGTACCAGGCCTTCGCGAAGGCGAGCCGGAACGCCTCGGGGTCTTCGAGGAAGCGTCGCGAGATCTTCTCGTAGGCCGGGTCGAAACGCAGCGCGAGGTCGGAGGTGAGCATCCGTGGCTCACGACGCTTGGACGCGTCGTGCGCGTCCGGCACCATGTCGGCGCCCGCCCCGTTCTTCGGCCGCCACTGGTGTGCGCCGGCTGGTGACTCCATGAGCTCCCAGTCGTAGGCGAAGAGGATGTGGAAGAACTCGTTGTCCCACCGGGTCGGGTGGTAGGTCCAGGTCACCTCGAGGCCCGAGGTGATCGCGTCGGCGCCCTTGCCGGAGCCGAACTCGCTCTTCCAGCCCAGCCCCTGCTGCTCGAGTGGCGCGCCCTCAGGCTCCGGGCCGACGAGGTCGGAGTCGCCGGCGCCGTGCGTCTTGCCGAACGTGTGGCCGCCGGCGATGAGGGCGACGGTCTCCTCGTCGTTCATCGCCATTCGGGCGAAGGTCTCGCGGATGTCGCGGGCCGAGGCGAGCGGGTCGGGGTTGCCGTTGGGACCCTCCGGGTTGACGTAGATCAGGCCCATCTGCACCGCGCCGAAGACCTCGTCCAGGGCGCGGTCTCCGGAGTAGCGCTCGTCGCCGAGCCAGGTGTCCTCCGGGCCCCAGAAGATCTCCTCCGGCTCCCAGACGTCCTGGCGCCCGAAGCCGAAGCCGAAGGTCTCGAAACCCATGTCCTCGAGGGCGACGTTGCCGGCAAGGACGATCAGGTCGGCCCACGAGATCTTCTGGCCGTACTTCTGCTTGACCGGCCACAGCAGGCGGCGCGCCTTGTCGAGGTTGGCGTTGTCGGGCCAGCTGTTGAGCGGGGCGAAGCGCTGCCCGCCGTCACCGGCACCGCCGCGGCCGTCGTAGATCCGATAGGTGCCGGCCGCGTGCCAGCTCATTCGGATGAACAGGCCGCCGTAGTGACCGAAGTCCGCCGGCCACCAGTCCTGGGAGTCGTGCAGCACCGCGACGATGTCCTGCTTGAGCGCGTCGAGATCGAGCTTGGCGAACTCGGCCTCGTAGTCGAAGTCCGCACCCAGCGGGTTGCCCCTGGGAGAGTGCGCACGGAGCACCGACAGGTCGAGCGAGTCGGGCCACCAGTCCTTGATGCTGCGCGGGCGGCCGCCGGTCTTGGGGGTCGGCGAGTCGATCGCCGGGTTCTCACTCTCGCTGCCGCTGGCGGTGGCCGAGTCGTGCATKACCGGGCAGCCGCCTTCTGCCTTGCGGTCCACCCCCTGCGGGCTCTCGGGCGTGACGTCGTTGGGGCTGTCAGTCATGAGTGGATCCTTCCGGGCATCGCTGTCACTTCAAGGGATACGGGTGGCCAAGCAGTCAGGGCAGGTGCCCCAGTAGACGACCTCGGCCTGGTCGATGAGGAAGCCGTGATCGGCGGATGCCGTGAGGCAGGGGGCTGCCCCCACGGCACAGTCGACGTCGGCGATTGCGGCACACGAACGGCATACGACGTGGTGGTGGTTGTCGCCGACGCGGACCTCGTAGCGCGCCACGGAACCGGTCGGCTGGATCCGACGGACGAGGCCGGCCTCGGTGAGGGCGCGCAGGACGTCGTAGACGGCCTGGTGCGACACGTCCCCGGCGACCTCCCGGACCCGTCGGATGACGGTGTCCGTGTCGGTGTGAGGGTGGTCGTGGAGCACCGTGAGCACCGCCAGCCGTTGCCGCGTGATGCGCAGGCCCGCCTCGCGCAGCTGCTTCTCGAGGTCGGGACGGGACATGACCCGAGTCTGTCCCGCTTTCTGGAAACAATCAAGTCTTGTCGGTGGACTCCCCCGCACGGCTCGCTCCCTCGGGTGCTGGCCTCCGTCTCGTACGATGCGGATGGCGCGGAGGGTTCGCAGCCGACCCGGCGAGACCGTGACCACATCGCACACCCGAGGGCGGCGCATGTCACCAGAGAACAGCTTCGGTGCGACCCCGTGGGGCCGTCTGATYGCGTGGGCCTGGCCGAGTCATCCTGCGCGGTGGCGAGACGTGCCGCGACGCGTACGACCCACACTGGTCACGGTGTTCCGGCTCACGGCGGCCGCGGTGGCGGCCTACGTGCTGTCCCAGGTCGTCACGCCCGGAACCCCTGACCTGACCGGCCCCCTGACGGCCCTGCTGGTCGTGCAGGCCACGGCCTTCTCGACGATCAAGATGGGAGCCGTCCGGGTCGCTGCGGTGCTCTCGGGCATCCTCGTGGCCACGCTGCTCTCGACGTGGAGCGGCCTCACCTGGTGGAGCCTCGCCGCCGCCATCGCCGCGTCCCTGCTGCTGGCCAAGGTGCTGCGCCTCGGGGACCAGGCCCTCGAGACGCCCATCAGCGCGATGCTCATCCTCGGCGTCAGCAACCACGACATCGCCGCGGAGACCCGGATCGTCAACACCCTGATCGGTGCCGCGGTCGGGGTTGCCTTCAGCGTCGTCTACCCACCGGCCATGCCGACGGGGGCGGCACGGCAGGCGCTGCTCCGCGTGGTCGAGGCCGCGGCCTCTGCCCTCGATGCTGCGGCCGAGGCTCTCGAGGCGGGCCCGGTGACCCGCGAGCAGGTCGGGGAGTGGATCGACAGGGTCCGCGCCGCGAACCGGGACGTCGCCCGGGCCACCGAGACCATYGGCCATCTCAAGGACAGCCGCCGGTTCAACCCACGTGCCCTCGGCACCGTCGACGTCGAGCCCGTGCTGGCGTCGGCCCTCGACACCTTCGAGCACTGCCTGCTGGCCATCCGTGCCCTTTTCACCCTGCTCCTCGCCGAGCTGCCGGCCGAGTCAGCACCTGAGGACCCCTACGGCGACGAGCTGCGCTCGGCGTTCGCGGTGGTCCTGCACGACAGCGCCGACTGCCTCCGTGCGTTCGGCGGCCTCGTCATCGCGGAGTCGGAAGGCCGCGAGGAGGACACCGAGGACGCGCTGGCCGAGAGCCTCGACATCCTCCGCGAGACCCAGGCCATCCTCACCGAGCTCATCCTCGTGCGCGTCCGCGAGGACACCTCGTCGTGGCTGCTGCGCGGCTCCGTCCTGGCCGCCGTCGAGCAGGTGCTCTCACGACTCGACCTCGAGGACCGCGCTCGGATGTACCAGCAGTGGAAGGAGCAGCAGCAGCAGCGCCGGTCGGCCCAGCTGCCCCAGATCGTCCACGACGTCCTCCCCCACCCCGACCGGCCCTACCCGCGCGGACTCCAGCGGGGACGGATGAGGCGCCCAGGCCGTCGCGACGAGCGGTGAGGGGGCGGGCACGCCGGCTCCTGCGGGCCGAGACCGTGGCTCAGAAGGATGGCGTGCGGGCCGGCCGTGGTCGGCCGGCCCGCACGTCGGCTATCCCGCGATGGGGGGTCACTGCCCGTCGGCGCTGGGGATGTAGCCACCCGGGACCTGCGACGGCGGGTAGATCCTCGAGTCGCCCGGGTACGGAGCGGCCCAGTTGTGCGCCTCGTACCACGTGAACCGGTTCATCAGCTCCGGGCTCGCAGAGTCCGGGGTGGGGTTGCTGCCGTTGAAGCCCTGCTTGACCCGCCAGCCCTCCCACTGCGCCGCAACGGCCTTCTCGGATGCCGGGACAGCGGCCGAGCTCGGCTGTGCCCCAGCGCCGCTCGCCGCCGGCGTGGTGTCCTGACCGCACGCGGGCGCAGGGTTGACCTGCTCGGTGAGCGGGATCTGGTTCGGCAGCGTCGTGAAGGGCGTCAGGTCGGGCTTGGACTGGAACGCGTCGAACATCGGCGTCGCCGCGGCGAGCTTCTGGTTCAGCGGCTGGGCGCCGAGGATCTGCTCGATGGTGCGCACCATGTTGATCTGCGAGTAGTAGGTGCTGACGACCTTGCCGTGCTGGGCCCAGGGGCTGATGACCTGCACCGGCGCGCGGTGTCCGTCGACGTGGTCCGCGCCGTCCTGGCTGTCGTCCTCCACCACGAAGATGGCCGAGTCCTTCCAGTACCTGCTGTGCGAGATCTCGTCGACGACCTTGCCCACGGCGAGGTCACCGTCGGCGACCTGCGCCCTGGCGTCCGGGGCCCCGCCGGTGTGGTCGCTGGAGAGCCAGAGCATGTTGAAGTTCGCCGGCCCGTCCTCCTCGAAGTGCTGCTTCCAGAGCTGGAAGCGGTAGATGTCGGGGATGTTGACGTCGAACTTCGGGTAGTCGTGCTCGGTGATCTGGTTCAGCGACGGGATCGGCGACTGYGTGTCCGTCTTGATCGACGGGTCCGTCAGCGCGCTGGGGGCGCCGCCGGCGGCGACCTGCTTGGCGGTGCAGTAGTACTTCTGCCACGTCGCACCGGCCGGCTTGGTCAGGAACTGGGTGAACTCGCCGTAGTTGCGCGCCGTCTTGCCCGCGGACTGGACTGCGGTCCAGAGGAACCCGGAGCGCTGGTGCCCGAGGGCGTCGTCCTCGGTGTCGTAGCTGCGGACGTACTCACCCGCACTGGACTCGGTGTACTCCGGGTTGTCACCCTGCATGATCCAGTTGTGGCCCTCGGCGGAGTTGGTGCCGATGTCGTAGAGGTTGTCGTAGAGGCCGAACTGCTTGGCCAGCGCGTGCTGGTTGGGGGTGACCTGCTGGCCGAACTGCACGAGCGAGGGGTCGCCGTTGCCGCGGCTGTCGTCGCCGTAGACCTGGTCGTAGGTCCGGTTCTCCTTCACGATCATGAAGACGTGCTTGATCGTCGACGGGTCTCCGAGGCGCACGGGCACGGGCACCCCCTTGGCCCGGCGGCCCTCGGCCTGCTTGACGTCGTTGTGGCTCCAGTCGTTCTGGGCGAAGACGGTCGCGGTGTAGCGGCTGATCTCCTTGTCGTCGCCGGGCATCGTGAAGCTCGTCAGGGACGCGGTCGTGCTGTGCGTGTCGTGCCCGCTGACGACGGGGACGCCGTAGCCCTTGTTCGTGGTGATGGCCGGACCACGGGCGTCGATGCCGCGAGTGTTGGTGACGACGACCCTGTTGCCGACCGTGTCCACGTCGGAGGGGTAGTAGTCCGTCGGCAGCAGGCCGACGTAGCTGACCGGCGCCTGCGGCGTCCCGGCGTAGCGGTAGACGGCGACCGCGTTCGCCCGGCCGAGGGTGACCAGAAGATGCCCGTCCTTGGTGAGCGCGATGCCGGTGGGCTCGTAGCCCACCTTGGCCTTGGGCCACGGCTGCGTCGCGATGGTCTGGACGACGGCGTCCTTGCGGGTGTCGACGACCGACACCGTGTCGCTGTTGGTGTTGGCGACGAAGAGGGCGTTGCCCGCGGCATACAGCGCGGTCGGGTGCAGGCCGACGTCGATCGACCTGACGCCTCCGGACGGAGCCGCGGTGTCGATGACGCTGACGGTGCCCGTCGTCGAGGCGCCGAGGTTGGGGTCGGCCGGGACGTCGGTGCCGTAGGAGTTGATCGAGGGCTCGCCCGGCTTGGCGTGGCGGCCTCCCTCGTTGCTGACGTAGAGCTTGCCGCTGACGAAGGTCAGGTGCCTCGGCGCGATGCCGACCTTCCAGGTCTGCTTGACCGCGCCGGTCGCCGGGTCGATGGCCACGACGGTGTTCTGGCCGTTGACCGCGACGTAGAGCGTCGACCCGTCGGGCGAGTAGACCGACTTGCCGGGCAGGGCGGAGCGGCCGTCGACCTGCGGGAGCGGAAAGCGGGTGGCGCTGCCCAGGGTGCCGTCGGCGTTGACCGGGAAGCGGGTGAGGGCGTCCTGCTGGGACAACCAGAGGTACTTGCCGTCGGGCGAGTAGGTCGGGCCCTCCTGGCCGACGCTGCCGTCCGGGAGGATCTGGTCGACGCCGGCGGCCTTGCCGACGCTGTAGATCAGCTTGTTGGCGGCGAGATCGAAGACCTGGAGGACGACCTTCTTGTCGGCGCTGCTCGCCGCGAGGAAGCGGCCGTCGGCGCTGACCGTCGACCCCATGAACTTGCCGTACTGGGTCATGATCCGGTCGCCGATGGGCTTGATCACCTGGTTGTCGGAGATCTGGAGCCCGTTGGCGTACTGCGTGCCGACGGTGTGGTTGCCGAAGGCCCCGGTGGCGGCGGTGGCGATGCCTCCACCGACGATGGTGAGGGCTGCGGTACCGGCCGCGGCGACACGGATCCTGCGGGTGGTGCGACGGCGCTCCGGAGCCGGTTCGGAGCCGGAGAGCCGTTGACGAGTGACCTGCATGATCATCCTTTCGAGGAACTGCGGGAGGACAGGTCGACGAGGCTGTCGATCTGCCACAAGGGGTTGGCTGCGTCCCCACTCGGAGTCCGCACCTGGAAGTAGCCGTTCACTTCCTTGGGGCCGTCCCCGTCAGCGACGTAGCGCCCCTCGGCGGCGACGTCGAGCTGGTAGAGGGCCGTGCCGACAGCCGTGGCTCCGGGGATGTGCCACGACACGGCACAGCGCCAGTCGTTGCCCGCGCCCTCGTCGTCGCCCGGTGACCCGGCCCGGTAGCAGGACGCGGTGGTGCGCAGCTGCTCCTCGGTCACGTCCGGACGGTGCAGCTCACGGGACTGGAGCCGGTAGAGGTGGGCGAACGAGGCTGCGAGGGAGGTCTCGATCTTGGCCCGGTCGACCCCGGACCCGCTCGCGGGCGTCGCCACCGCGACGACGGCGGCGCTGACGGCCGCCAAGGCGGCCACGGGGAGGACCCCGACGACCATGGACCGGCTCCCCGATCCGTCGTACGCGAGGTCGGTGAAGTCGCGGCGCACGAAGAGGAGGTATGCCAGAGCCGTCGCGACGAGGACCCAGGCGCTGCTGACGACCAGGCCGATGACCACCGGCCTCGTCTGGGACGGATCGCTGAACAGGCCCCGCCAGGCGAGGAATCCCTGGCTCGGCAGGGCGAGACGCACGACCTCGGGGAGGGGCAGCAGCTGGACTGCCTGCAGCACGAAGGCGAGGACCGCCGGCACGAGCAGGCCCATCGGCGAACGCCCCAGCGCAACCGACCCGAGCAGTCCTACGGCCGCGAAGGCCAGCGAGGCGAGCACGGTGCAGACCCAGGCCAGCAGCACGAGTCGCGCGCTCTGGCCCGCGTCGATGAGCTGTCCGTCGAGACCGACGAGCTCACGGTTGCCCATCACCGCCAGGCCGCCGCCGATGCTGGAGACGGCAAGACCGACCTCCATGGCCAGGATCACGGCGGTGCTGGCGAGCGCCTTCGCGACGAAGATGCGACGTGGCGAGCGCACCGCCATGACGACGTGGCGCCACGWCCCCAGGCGGTCCTCGGCGGCGAAGACGTCGCCGGCCACGAGGGCGGTCAGCAGCGGGAGCGCCCAGGTGCACGCGAAGCTGAGCACCACGAGGGAGGCTGCCCACCCGGTCGTGAACATCCATCGTCCGAAGACCGTGTCGCTCGGCAGCGAGCTCTGTCCGCTGGCGGCGGCGATGAAGCCGGCCGGTGCGAGCCAGCAGGCGACGAGGACGACCCGCACGCGCCACTGCACGAGCAGCTTGAGCAGCTCGAAGCGCACGCTGGATCCGAGGCCGGCGAGACCGGTCACGAGTGCTGTCTCAGCCCGCTCGGCCTCGGGAGCCGCCACCGGCGCGCTCGCGGTCGTCGTGTTCATCGGGCAGCCCCGTGGGACGCGAGGACGTCGTCGGCGCCGGTGAGCGCGAGGAAGGCCGCCTCGAGTGGTGGGACCACCGGACCGAGCTCGCGGACCGCTACGCCCGCGGCGACGAGGCGCACGACGAGGTCGTCGACAGCGCTGACCGGTCCGCGCGCGACGACGGCAGGCTCCCCGAGCCGGGGCGGGGTCCGCTCGGGGACCAGCTCGAGGGCGGGGTGCCCCGCAATGACCCGACGGGTGGTGTCGGCGTCGGAGGTGAGCACGCGGTAGTCGAGCCGTCCGCTCTCGGCCGCGAGCTTCGTGACCGGTCCGGAGAACACCACCCGCCCGTGGGCCAGGAGCGTCACCTCGGAGCAGAGCGCAGCGAGATCGTCCATCTGGTGGCTCGAGATCACGACCGCTGCGCCCTGTGCGGCCAGGTCGGCGAGAACCCGGTGGACGTGCCGCCTGGCTGCCGGGTCGAGGCCGTTGGACGGCTCGTCGAGCACCAGCAGGCGCGGTCGGGTCAGCAGGGCAGCCGCCAGGCCGAGCCGCTGACGCATGCCCAACGAGAAGCCGCGCGCCCGGTCGTCGGCCACGTCGAGGAGACCGACCTGCTCCAAGGCGTGGTCGACCTCGGCCTCCCGCTCGGACCCGTAGCCGTGCAGCCGCGCGAGCGCGACCAGGTTCTGCCGGGCGGTCAGCGTGGGGTAGAGACCGGGTCCGTCGACGAAACCACCCACGCCCCCGGGCACCCCGAGCACCCGGTCGACCGGCGTGCCCAGGATCTCGAGGCTGCCCTCGTCGGCGACGGAGAGCCCGAGCAGCAGCCCCAGGAGTGTGGTCTTGCCGGCCCCGTTCGGCCCCACGAGACCGTGGACCAGGCCCCTGGGGACGTCGAGGTCAACGCCGTCGAGCGCGACGACGTCGCCGAAGTACTTGGTCGTGCCCCGGGACCGGACCGCGAGCGAGCTGCCCATTCTTTGCCTCCAGATCGTCGAACGAGCACGACGCTAGGGAAGCCGGAGGGTGCGGAGACGGCGGGAACCTGAACCCCGGGCAAACCTCACATTTCTCTCTGGAGCGGACGAGCGGCGCGGATCACGACTCGACAGTGGCGACGAGCTCCACCTCGAAGCCCTCGCCGCTCTCGAGGTACGCGGCGTAGTGAGTCGGGCCACCGGCATACGGGTGCTGGTCGGCGAACATCAGCGTCCACCCGCCCTCCGCACACGCATCGACGAGCGCGTCGACCTCTGCTCGCGAACCGCCATGGAAGGCAAGGTGGTTGAGCCCCGACCGTCTCCGCTCGTGCCGACCCGCCACGACGTCGGGCCCGGACTCGACGACGACGTAGAGCGAGCCCAGCTCCCACGCCTGGCCGTGCCCCCAGTCGTCGCCGAGGTGG
The DNA here is from genome assembly GCF_056400505.1 of Terrabacter sp. P5_B1. Classification (NCBI taxonomy): domain Bacteria; kingdom Bacillati; phylum Actinomycetota; class Actinomycetes; order Micrococcales; family Intrasporangiaceae; genus Terrabacter; species Terrabacter sp. P5_B1. The sequence goes on along the minus strand of NZ_JBFULD010000118.1, from coordinate 813 downwards.
TAGCCGAGACGACCGAGCAGCCAGCCCCACTCCCGCCCCGCGGCGGCGATGTCCTCGACCCAGATCTCGACGTGGTGCAGCCCTCCCCGCGGACCGGCGCCCCCGACCGCGCCGGAACCCGCAACCGCTCCCCCGAAGTCCCACCTCGCCCGCGCCATGTCAGCGCGGCCACCGTCGAGCAGACCGCCCACCATGGGCGTCCCCTCGGCACGCCAGTGCCCGAGCGCCTCGTCCTCGAGGCCCTGCGGGGGCCGTCCGTCGGATCGGATGACGCGCCACCACGGCACGTCTGAGCCGTAACGGCTCATCACGGTCCCGACCGTGCGCGGCCCCATCCCGCCGAGATGTCTGGCGATGTCGCCGTAGGCCAGCACCCTCCCCTCGGGGATCGTCGCGACGAGATCGAGCACGCGCTCGGCGTGGTCCTCCAGCGGCACGGGGGCCCCTCAGTACTCGGGTTGGCTCGGGTCGATCTCCCGAAGATAGGCGAGTATGCCGCCCTCGACGTTCGCCACGTCGGTGAGCCCCGCGCGCAGCGCCAGCCGCGTCGCCTCGGCCGATCGTCCACCGACCTTGCAGAGGATGAGAACCCTTCTGTCCGTGGGCAGCTCGTCGAACGCCTCACCAGAGCGGAAGAGGTCGAGGTGGATGGCGACGGCCCCCGGGATGCTGGCGATGGCTCGCTCCTCGGTGCCGCGAACGTCGACGAGCAGCGGCGGCTCGTCGGACGCGAGCTCGCCGGCCATCTCGTGCACCGTCACCGTCGGAAGCTCGTCCTCGTCGGGCGCTGCGGCACCGGGCACCCCGCAGAAC
>NZ_JBFULD010000117.1:0-11349 GCF_056400505.1 Terrabacter sp. P5_B1 | reverse complement strand
CCATGGGGCCGCCACCGGGACGCCACCCACGTGGGAACCGGTTGACGACCCAGTTCGGCGTCGACGGCGTGGGCCACTGGCGCGTCGTCGACGCACACGTCCCCCGCCGGACCCGGACGGCGGCCCGGAGGGACGACCCAGCAGACCACCCTGCCGTCCGCGAGGTAGGAGTGCGCGCCTCCCTGGCAGCGATGGTCGACGCGTGCCTCGATGACGAGCAGGTGCTCGCGGACGGCCCGAGAGAGCCAGTCCGCGCGGGTGCCCATCAGATGCTGTTGCCTCCGTCGACCGTGATGACCTGTCCGTTGATGTTGGTGTCGTGGAAGAGCAGCGTGTTGATCACCGGCACGATGTTGTCGGGCTCGACGAGACGGCCCGACGGCGTGCGCCGGGTGATCGTGTCGAGCTGGGTCTGGCCGARCACCGAGCTCATCTCGGAGGCGAAGAAGCCTGGCGCGACGCTGTTGACCAGCGCACGTCCGTGCATCTCGCGGGCCAGCGTGCGCATGGCGCTGTCGAGGCCCCCCTTGGTGGCCGAGTAGGCAACCAGTCCGGAGTAGCCGCGCTGGGCGCAGACGGACGTCACCATGACGATGCGGCCACGGTTGCCCTTGGCCATGATCCGGCGCAGGACGGCCCGAGCCAGCAGCAGGGGCGCCGTCAGGTTCGTCTCGATGATCTTCGCGATCTGCTCTGGCGAGGTGTGCACGTGCAGGCTGTCCTGGCCCATCGCGGCATTGTTGACGAGGGCGTCGATCGGGCCGAGGCGCCTCTCGGCTTCCTTGAGGAAGGCGTTGATGGCCTTGACGTCGGTGACGTCGAGCGACGCCGCGACGACACGGTCGGGGTTGGCGGCAGCCACGGCCTCCAGCTCAGGGGTGACCGTGCGCGCAAAGGCAGCCACCTTGGCTCCCTGCGCGAGGATGTCCTCGACGATGGCCAGGCCGAGTCCGCGAGAGCCGCCTGAGACGACGACCACGGTTGCGGGGGCGATGGGTTCGGTCTTGTCAGACATCGCTCTTCAGGGTCTCCTTGATCGGGATGTGGTCCAGGAACCGCACCCGCCGGGGCACGGAGTAGTCGGGGAGGCGCGCGGCGCACCACGCGGTCAGCTGGGCGTCGCTGGCCTCCCCCGAGAGCACGACATCGGCGGTCACGATGCTGCCGACGATCGGGGCCTTGCGGCCGCGGACGGAGGCCCAGGCCACCGCGGGGTGCGCCTGCAGGACGTCGCGCACCGCCGAGGCGGAGGCCTTGGCTCCCCCGACGTTGATCTCGTCGGAGGCGATGCGGCCGGTGATGAGGACACGACCGTCGACCACCTCGACGCGGTCGCCGGTGCGCAGCACCCGGTCGATCCCCTCGCCACGCTTCGGCGAGGCGATGAGCAGCTCGCCGTCGTCGATGGTCAGGGTGGCCCGACCGTCCATCTCGCGCCCGAGCCACTCCTGCGGGAATCCCGCTCGTCCGTCGTGGACGGCGATCGTCGCGCCCGCCTCGCTCGAGGCGTAGATCCACGACACTCGGGCCGACGGGAACATCTCGGTCAGGCGGGTCAGGATCGCCTGGTCCACCGGCTCGCCCCCGAGGGTCACCTGCTCGAGAGGCAGGGCTGCGACGCTCTCGGGGTCGCGGTAGAGCGCCTGGCGCCAGAACGTGGGAGTGCCGGAAGCCGCGGTCACGCCGACCTCGAGGGCACGCGACGGCCACGTGTCCAGCTCGTCGGGCTCGATGAACAGGACGTCCTGGCCGGGGTGGGCGATGCTCAGCGTCACGACCTGCCACCACGCGTAGGCACCGTGCGCGTACGGGCACAACCAGGTGCGACGCGGCTGGTCACCGGCCACGGTCGTGAGCGACGCGAGTGTGTGGGCGACCTGCTTCGGACGTCCGGTGCTCCCGCTCGTCAGCAGCCAGACGCGACCGGAGGTCGCGTTGCGCCGGGCCGTCGGCGGGGCGATGTCGGCGCCGTCCACGACGGTCAGCCCGGCGCTGCGCAGGTCGTCGGCGAGGTCCGGGGTGACGCGCGTGCGCGAGGCGACGAGAACCTCCCCGTGACCGGTCGCTGCCGCCCACACGGCGCGAGCGGCGTCGTGGTTGTCGCGCACGAGGACGGCCGCCGCGTCCGGCAGCGGCATGCTCTCGAGCTCGTCCCAGCGGCCGTCGAAGCCGCGGGTGATGATCCGGTTCGCGGCGCCGGCGAGACCGCCAGCTCCCGCGCTCACGCGGCCTGGAGCTGCTCGAGGAAGTCGAGCACGTCCGAGATCGTGGCGATCTGGCGCAGCTCCGGCGCATCGAAGTTCAGCTCCTCGCCGATCTCGTCCTCGACGCGGAGCGCCAGCTCGGAGAAGTCGAGCGAACGGAAGCCGATCGTCTCGAGGTTTGCAGCATCGTCCTCGGGCATCGGCTTGCCCTGGGCCTGAAGGACCTCGGCCATCATCGTCCGGATCGCGTCACGGCTCAGTGCGCTCATGTTTCCGCCTTGGGCTGGGGATTGGGGCGTCCGGTAGTCTAACAACGAATCCCCCACCGACTGCCGCGGCCCCATGGAGCCCGCGGCGTCCTCATGAGGAGGGCCAGATGCTCCGCCCCGCAACCGATGCCGACAGCCCAGACGTGCTCCGGTGGCGCAACCATCCCGAGGTCCGTGCAGTCTCCCTGACCCAGCACGAGATCAGCGAAGTGGAGCACGCGGCGTACTGGGCGGCCACCCAGGAGAGCGACGCCCGCGAGATCTACATCTTCGAGCGGCACGACGTGCCGTCCGGAGTCGTGACCTACTTCGACATCGACCGTGAGGCCGGCAGTGCGTGGTGGGGCTACTACCTCGACAACGACGGTCTCAAGGAGCGGGGTGAGCTGCTGCCGGCCTGGATCGAGATCCAACGTCAGGCCAAGCGCCTCGCATTCGACGAGCTCGGCCTGACGGTTCTCGAGGGCGAGGTCCTCGAGGCGAACGAGGCCGTTCGCCGGTTCAACCGGCGAAATGGTTTCGAGGAGATCGAGCGTTACACCCAAGACATCGACGGCACCCCGACGCCCGTGCTGCGGGTTCGAGCCACGAAGGACTGAACGACAAATGAGCACCCCTGTCGAAACACCAGCAACGACGTCCCTGTCGATCGGCGGCATCCCCGTCGGCCCCGACGCGCCGCCGTTCATCATCGCCGAGATGTCGGGCAACCACGACGGCAGCCTGGACAAGGCCCTCGAGATCGTCCGCATGGCCGCCAAGGCCGGCGCCCACGCGATCAAGCTCCAGACGTACACGGCCGACACGATCACCATCGATGTCGACAAGCCCGAGTTCCGCCTCTCCGAGGGCCACGAGCTGTGGGGCTCTCGCCGCCTCTACGAGCTGTACGAAGAGGCCCACACCCCTTGGGAGTGGCACAAGCCCATCTTCGACCTGGCCCGTGAGCTCGGGATCCTCGCCTTCTCCAGCCCCTTCGACCCGACGGCGGTCGAGTTCCTCGAGGGCCTCGAGGTCCCCGCCTACAAGATCGCGTCGTCCGAGATCGTCGACCTTCCCCTCATCCGCCTGGCCGCCCAGACCGGCAAGCCGCTGATCATCTCCACGGGCATGGCGTCCGTGGGCGAGATCGCCGCAGCCGTCGAGGCCGCGCACTCGACCGGCAACCGCCAGGTGATGCTGCTCTCCTGCACCGTGAGCTACCCCGCCGACCCCGCCTCGTCGAACCTGCGCGGCATCCCGGTCATGCGCGAGGCCTTCGGCGTGCCCGTCGGGCTGTCCGACCACACCATGGGCATCGGCGCTGCCGTCGCCTCCGTCGCGTTCGGCTCGGTGCTCGTCGAGAAGCACGTCACGATGTCCCGCGAGGAGGGCGGGGTCGACTCGGCCTTCTCCCTCGAGCCCGACGAGCTCGCCGCCCTCGTCCGCGAGACCAAGGTCGCGTGGCAGGCCCTCGGCGAGCCGCGGATCGGCGCCCGAGAGGCCGAGCGCGAGGGTCTGCGCTTCCGTCGCTCGCTCTTCGTCGTCGAGGACGTCAAGGCCGGCGACCTTGTGACGGCGGCCAACGTGCGCTCGATCCGCCCCGCCAACGGCCTGCCGCCGGACGCGTTCTCGCTCGTCGAGTCAAAGCGCTTCACCCGGGACGTCGAGCGCGGAACGCCGATGTCGTGGGACCTCGTCTGATCCCGAGGTGATGAGAAGGGGCCCCGACCGCACGCGGTCGGGGCCCTTCGGCGTCGGGTGACCGGCACCCGGACGTGACGCGGCCGTCAGGCTCGCGGCTGCACGGCCGGCTCCTCGGCCGGGTCCTCGGCCGCATCGGACACGGGCGCCGCGGTGCCCGTGGTCTCTGCAGCCTCAGGCTCGTCGGCCCGAGGATCGGACTCGCTCGTGGCCCTCGGCCTCGCGGCAGGCCCATGGTCGTCGGCGACCTCGTCCGTGTCGTCGACGGAGGAGTGCATCGAGGTCAGCTCGTCCAAGGGGTCGACGTCTCCGGGGGCTCGGTGGCTCTCGGCGCGGTGCTGGCGACGGCGACGTCGGGCGAAGGGCGACGGCTCGTCCTCCAGGGGCGGCGCAGGAGGCGGCGGACCCGGCAGGGCGATCTCCGGGGCCCACCCGAACGCGTCGATGACCTCCTCCGGCAGGAGCATCTCGTCGGCTCCGAGCTCGCGGTCGGCGACCTCCGCCGCGTAGTCCATCGGAACGGAGAACTGGTGCATCTCGGGCCAGATCCGTCGCGGCTTGCCCACACCACCGAGCACGGCGTGGTCGGACTCGAGGGCCATCGGGTCGCCGTAGACGCCGACCTCGACGCCAGCCGACGCGGCATACAGGATCGCGCTGCTCATCCGGTTGCTGACGACGCGCTTGTGCTGGCGCATCTCGTGCAGCTGGCGGTAGAGGAAGGCGACGTCGGTGTCCTGCCAGAGGTAGCCGCGCTGTCCGTGGGTGACGACGCGCACGCCGGCGTCCTCGTACTCGCGACGCACCTTCGGGTTGTCGTACTCGTTCCAGTGGAGGCAGACGGTGATGGGCACGTCGCCCTCGGCTGCCTTCACCTCTTCGACGTATGCCGTGTGGCTGCCGAGGACCTGCTGCCCCTCCCAACCGTGGAAGGGGTAGACGATCGTGCCGGTGCGCGGCTCGGCCGTGTCGAGCCACTCCCGCTGCCGCTCGAGCTCGAGCAGGTAGAGCCAGGGAGCGCCGACGACCATGTAGTTGCGCAGCCCGGCGGCCCAGCCGCGCCGGGCGCAGGCCTCGGACCAGACGAACTTGGGGTACTGCGGTGTGAAGACCGTGCCGACCGCGAAACCGTCGTGCATGTTCCAGCCATGCTGGAGGTATCCCCAGATGCGCGGCGGGTGCTCGAGACCGACGTAGCGGGCCATGATGTGGGCATGCCCGTAGAAATGGTTGGCGTGATGCATGCGCTCAGCCCCCGACGGCGGCGCGGACGGCGTCGATGACCTTGTCGACCTGGGCGTCGGTCAGCTCGGCGTGCATGGGGAGCGAGAGCTCCTCGGCGTAGAACTGCTCGGCATTGGAGCACATCCCCCGCTTGAAACCGAGGTCCTCGAAGAGCGGGTGCCAGTAGACCGGGAGGTAGTTCACCTGCACGCCGACACCGTCGGCCCGCATCGCGTCGAACACCTCACGACGACGGCCGCCCAGGACGCGCAACGGGTAGAGGTGCCAGATCGGATCGACGTGCTCGCGCTGGGTGGGCAGACGGATGCCGTCGACGCCCGCGAGTCCCTCCTGGTATCGCGCGAAGATCGCGCTGCGGCGGGCCTTGAACGTCTCGAGGCGCTTCAGCTGGCTCAGGCCGAGGGCCGCGAGCACGTCGGGGAGTCGGTAGTTGAGGCCGTACTCGTGGACCTCCTGGTGCCAGGGGCCCTCGTCGGGGTAACGCATCCGATCGCGGTCGCGCACCAGGCCGATGAAGTGGAACTCGTGCGCCCGCCGACCCAGCTCGGCGTCGAGCGTGGCGACGGCGCCGCCCTCGGCGGTGGTCATGTTCTTCGTCGGGAAGAAGGAGAAGGTCGTGAGGTCGGCGAGGGACCCGACCGGTCGCCCCTTGTACGTGGAGCCGATCGAGTGGGCGGCGTCCTCGAGGACGAGCGCGCCGACCCGACGGGCCGTTTCGGAGATCGCGTCGATCTCGATGGGGTGTCCCGCGTAGTCGACACCGGCGATGACCTTGGTCTCGTCGGTCACCGCGTCGTCGAGGGCGACCGGGTCGATGTTGGCGGTGTCCTCCTCGACGTCGACGAAGCGGATCGTGGCGCCGAGGGCGAGGGCGCACGACGCGGTGGCCACGAACGTCATCGGCGTCGTCACGACCTCGTCGCCGCGACCGACGCCGGCCGCGGCATACGCGATGTGCAGGGCGGCCGTGCCGCTCGTCGCGCTGACACAGCGGGTGGCACCGGTGCGGGCCTCGAGCTCGTGCTCGAAGGCCGTGACGGTCGGGCCCGTGGTGAGCCAGTCACCGCGCAGGACCCCGGCCACCGCCTCGATGTCGTCCTCGTTGACCGACTGGCGTCCGTAGGGGATCACCTCAGATACCCGCCTCGAGCATCTGGCGGATGTCATCGGCCCCGATCCAGATGTCGTTCTTGTCGGAAGCGCAGTGGAAGCCCTCGGGGACGGGCTTGCCGTCGGTGCGCGGCACGTAGCCCCACGTCGCGAGCTCGGGCTCGAGCACGTAGTACTTGCCGTCCATGATCATGATGGCGCGGCGACCCTCCTCGGGGCTGATCATCTCCTCGTGGAGCTTCTCGCCGGGGCGCAGGCCGATGTCGTGCATCTTGGCGCCGGGGGCGATGGCCTGCGCGAGGTCGGTGACGAGGTGCGACGGGATGTGCGGCACGACGAGCTCACCACCCTGCATGAGCTCGAAGGTGTCGAGGACCATCTGGACGGCCTCGGGCAGCGTGATGAGGAAGCGCGTGCAGCGCAGGTCGGTGATCGGCAGCGACTCCCCCGCCTCGTGGAGGGCACGGAACTTGGGGATGATCGAGCCGCGCGAGCCCGTGACGTTGCCGTAGCGCACCACGGCGAAACGGGACGGGTACTGCGCGGCGTAGTGGTTGCCGAGGATGAAGAGCTTGTCGGCGGTGAGCTTGGTGGCGCCGTAGAGGTTGATCGGCGAGCTCGCCTTGTCGGTCGACAGGGCGACGACCCTCTTGACGCCCGCGTCGATGCAGGCCTCGATGACGTTCTGGCTGCCGAGGACGTTCGTCTTGACGAACTCGTGCGGGTTGTACTCGCCGGTGTCGACCTGCTTCAGAGCGGCAGCGTGCACGACGTAGTCGGTGCCGTGCATGGCCCGGCGGAGGCGGTCGAGGTCGCGGACGTCACCGATGAACCAGCGCAGGCGCGGGTCGTCGTTGAAGAGCTGCCGGACCTCCCACTGCTTCAGCTCGTCACGGCTGTAGATGATGACCCGCTTGGGGTTGTGGTTGTCGAGCACCTCGCGGATGAACGCCTTGCCGAAGGACCCGGTCCCACCTGTGACGAGGATCGACGACCCTTCGAGAATGCTCACCCTTTGACCTCCTGGTCGTTTCGGAACCAACAACAGGCCGCCGATGTCGCGGTAGCCTGTCGGCAACGCGCAGCGCGCCACCCGAGAGATTAACAGTATCCGTGTGTCCCCTTCTCCCGTGGCGCCGCCCGCGGGAGCGCCCGGAGCTACGGCACACTGTGCGCATGCGTCTTCATGTCGGCCTCCGCTGCGACGGCGGGGCCGAGCTCGGCGTGGGTCACGTGATCCGCTGCCTGGCCCTCGCCGACGAGCTCCTCGCGCGAGGCGCCGAGGTCACCCTGGTCGGTGACGTGGGCGACGTGGCCTGGGTCGAGGAACAGGTCCGCGAGCGCGGACTCGACCACATTCAGGCTCCGGGTGATGCCGACGGCCTGACGGCTCTGGCGGCGCGTCTGGGGCTCGATGCCATGGTGCTCGACGGCTACCACCTCGATCCGCAGTGCGGCACGTCGCTGCGCGCCACCGGTGTCGTCGTTCTCGCCATCTCCGACGGGCCGTTCGGGGCCGAGCAGGAAGCCGACATCGTCCTCGACCAGAACCTCGGCGCGGTCGCCGACCCGGCACGGTCGGGCACCGTCCTCGCCGGCCTCGACTTCGTCCTCTTTCGCGACCAGGTCCTGCGTCACCGGCGCTCCCCGCGGTCCCTCGACCCCGCGAGCTCGCCACCTCGGGTGCTCACGGTCTTCGGTGGCACCGACCCGTATGCCGCGGGGCCGGTCGTCGTGCCCCTCCTCCTCGCGACGGGGCTGCCGGTGCACGTCGTCGCCGTCGCGCCGCGCCACGAGATCGCCGAGCAGTTGCGTGCGCTCGAGACGGGCGCGGGACAGACGATCGAGGTCGTTGCGCCCGTCGAGGACCTCGCCGCGCTCGCCGTCACCTGCGACCTGGCCGTCACGGCGGCCGGCTCGTCGGTCTGGGAGTTCCTCTGCCTGGGGGTCGCCGCGGCCTTGATCTGTGTCACCGACAACCAGGCGGTGGGCTACGACGCCGTGTCGGCCCAGGGCGTCGCCGTGCCCGTCGGTCAGCTCGCCCCCCTCCGCGACGACCCCCAGGCCCGCGACGCCGGTGTCGACGCGCTCCGACGTCTGGTCGGCGATCCGGCCGCACGCCGGGCACTGGCAGAGCGCGGTCAGCGCCTGGTCGACGGACGCGGGCGCCAGCGGGTCGCCGATGCCCTCGAGCACCACCAGCCCGACCACCACCACCCTCGAGGATGAGGCCTGCATGACTCGCGCACGACCCGCCACCACCGACCTGCCCACGTACGGACCGACGTTCGATGCGATGTGCGCAGCAGCGTCCATCCACTGGCGGACCACCCTTCCGGCACCACCCGACGACGCGCCTGTCGTCGTGGTCGACGTGCTGATGCAGGACCTCCGTCTCGCCCTGCGCGCCCTGACGCTGGCCAACAGCCTGCGCCGTCTCCAGCCCTCGCGGCTCGTCGCCCTGGTCGGGCCCGACCGTCACTGGCACGAACGCGTCTGGGACGGGTACGACCGCGAGCGGCTCGTGCAGCTGGCACGCGCCTACGGCGCCGATGACGTCATCGACGTGGCCGGGCTGGCCGAGCGCATCGCCACCGGCTCGTCGGTCGTCGAGCTGCTCGGGCGTGACCACGTCGTCGCACCGCCGGCGGACGATCACCATCGGGATCGCCTGCGGGTGACCGCGGGCTCGACGGCGGTGCGCATCCTGCGCGTCCCGCGGCTGCGCGACGCGACGCCCCAGGACGACGTACCTGGCATCACGCGTGGGGCCGATGCCGAGGACCGCCTCTACCGCACGCTCTTCGGCCGGCACCCCGTGCTCGCCTTCGTGACGAGTCATGTCGACTACGGCCAGTGGGGCCTCGCCGTCGACGCCGCGGCGGCAAACGGGGTGCCGGTCATCCACGCACAGGCCACGGGCGGGCTCAAGGCTTACGCCCTCTTCCCCGACGCCGAGGGAGCGGACCGCGGGTTCCGACGTGCCCTGACGCCCCAGATCGCGCAGCAGTTCGAGGACCAGGTGTGGACCCATCGGGACGCACTCCGCCCCAGCGCCGAGCGGACGGCCTGGCGCTCCAAGGCCAACCTCGGCCGGCCGTCGTGGTGGCGCGGCGGCGGGGAGATCTCCCGTCTCGACCTGCGCAGCACGGACGAGCGGGAGGCCCTGCGCGGTTACACCCTCGAGCGGCTCGGACTGGATCCCGACCGACCGGTCGTCACGGTGTTCAACCACGCCGTCTCGGACGCCGTCCAAGGCAACCACGAGGCTTTCGCCGACCTGGCGACCTGGTTCGAGCAGACCGTCGAGCTCGCCAGTCGCGACGACTCCGTGTCCTGGCTGTTCCTCGATCACCCCAGCCAGGTCAACTACGACCGGACCGAACACTTCGAGCGGATCGCCACGACCTGTACGGACCGGCCGCACCTGGTCTTCCGGCCGAGTCTGGCGCTCAGCCGGAACGCGCTGTGGAGCGTCACCGACCTGGCCGTGACCGTCCGGGGAAGCGTCAGTTCGGAGTTCCCGGCATACGGCATCCCGGCTCTGCAGGCAGGCTGGTCCGAATGGAGCCACCTCGGGTTCTGCCGGCGCACCGACACCGCGGAAGAGTACGTCGAGGCGCTCCAGGCGTCAGTGCGCGACCTCGTCGCCGGCGTCCCTCTCATCACCGCCGAGCAGGTCCGCCGAGCCCGGCTCTGGCTGTGGTTCTACCGCAGCGGGGCCGACGTGACCACGCCGCTCGTGCCGCACTGGGAGAACGGCCAGGGCACGACGCTGCACCAGCTGGTCACGACGGCCATGAACCACGTCGAGGACGACGCAGACCCCGCCTACGTGGCGGTGCGACGTCTGTGGGAGCGCCGTGACCCGGTGCTCACGAGAATGGACCTCGGGCTCGACTCCGCGGGCATGACGAGTTCTCACGCACTGCCGGACCACCAGGCCCAGATCGCCGAGACGCTGGGTCTCGGCACTGCGCACGACGACCTGGAGCCGCGCGCAACGGGCCCGCGGGTGTCGTCGGGCCTGGACCCCGCCCTGAGGATGGTGGAGGGGTTCGTCCGCGGCGGCGCCATCGTCGGGCGCGTGAGCTCGCCGGAGGCGGTCCTCGTGCTCGACACCGGGTGCGAGGCAGGCTCTGCMGGCCTGGTACGCCAGGTCGAGATCGAGATCGCCGTCGACGCCGAGAGCGAGGTCTGGTGGGAGAAACGCGCAACCGCCTCCTGTCCGGACGCCGCCGCCAGGGTCGGCCGCCGAGTCCTCGTCGGCCTGGCGGGCAGGCCCGGCACGGAGGTGGAGCTGTCCCCTGCCATGCCCCCTCACGGCCGACCGACTTCCACCGCGCTCGTCAGCGTCGCCGTGCCGCCCGGCTCCCCCCGACTCGCCACCATCGTCCTGCGCAGTGACCTGGACCGTCGCAACGGTCGGCTACCGCAGGCGGCTGTCGGGCTGCGGATCAACGTCATGACCGTCACCACGGACCCCTGCGTCCAGTAGCAACGAGCCAGGAGAACCAGTGCCCCGCACCCGCGTCGTCATCCAGTCCCGCCTCAACTCCTCCCGTCTCCCCGGCAAGGCCATGCTCACGATCGCCGGTATGCCGCTCATCGAGCTGGTCGCACGCCGGGCGGGTCGCACGGGACACGAGGTCGTCGTCGCGACGAGCGCCGAGCAGTACGACGAACGCATCGCCAGCCACCTGCACTCCGTCGGGATCCAGGTCGTGCGTGGCTCGCTCGACGACGTGCTCGGACGATTCGTCCAGGCGACCGCCGACCTGGACGAGACCGACCGGGTGGTGCGGCTCACCGGTGACAACCCGCTCGCGGACGCCGAC
>NZ_JBFULD010000116.1:0-11353 GCF_056400505.1 Terrabacter sp. P5_B1 | reverse complement strand
CGCTGACGGCGGCGAGCTTGCGCGCCGGGCCGTTCTGGCGCGACGGGACGGTGACGAGCGCGAGACCGGAGGCCGCGAGGTTGGCCGAGCTGACGAAGACGAACGGCAGCTCGCGGTAGGACTCGTGCCAGGTCGGGGTCGCCGTGTCGGCGAGCAGCACGGCCGTGTAGGCGGCGAGAGGTGCGGCGAAGAACGCCGACCCCACGGTGGCCGGCCCGTCGGCGAGCTTCAGCGCCTTGGACACCAGGCTGAGGACGCCGGATCCGCTGGCACCAGAACGCCGCTCRAGCAGGGGGCGCCCGATCTCCGAGGCGAGAGCCGCACTGGCGAAGCTGCCGAACGCRGTCAGGATCCATGACCCCACCGACATCGGCGAGGTGAGCTTGACGGTCCGCATCATGTTGAGGGCGCGGCTCGGCTTGCCGAGGTCCTTGGCGAGCGCCGCCCCACCGAGGGCTGCACCGGCGACCGCGCCGATGCGCCCGACGCGCTGCAGCGCGGGGTAGCCGCGAGCCGCGCCGCCGGCGCCGAGCAGTGCCGAGCCCGCCGCGATGCCGCCGAGGAAGAGGTATGCCGCCACCTCCTTCTCCCACGGCGCGGGCTTGACGATGTGGCGCCCGTAGTAGCTGTCGAAGCTGACGTCGGGGACCATGATCGACTCGTCGCGGCGCTTGCCACCGTTGCGAGCGCCGCCTCCGTTGCCACGACGGCGCGGTCGCTCCGGCGGGCGGTCGGCGTCGAAGGGGTTCGTCGTCACTTTCGCCTCCCGACGAAGGAGGCCGCTGCCATCGCGAGCATCGTCAGCCCCGCGTAGCCGGCCTTGCGGAACATGTCGGGCAGGTCGGCGGTCGTGACCCGCGGGTCCGGCGGCAGGCCGTAGACCTCGGGCTCGTCGAGGAGCAGGAACGTCGAGCCGGTGCCACCGACACCGTCCTTGTCGTCGACGCCGTAGAGGCGGGCCTCGCTGTAGCCGAGCTCGTGCAGCTGGGCGACACGGGCCCGCGCGGTGGCGCGCATCTCGTCGAGGTCGCCGAACTTGATGGACGTCGTGGGGCAGGCCTGGGCGCACGCGGGCGTCTGTCCGGCGCCGAGCCGGTCGTAGCAGAGCGTGCACTTCTGGGCGATGCCGACGTTCTTGACCTCACCGTTGGTCTCGGCGTGGGACGGTGCGTTCTGGTGCGAACCCTTGGCCGTGTCACCGGTGCCCCCGGCGCCCTTGATGCTGATGCCGTGCGACTGCCCGGTCTGCTCGTGGCCCTCGTCGCCGCGGCGGCGCTCGATGACGCCGAAGGGACAGGCGGCCACGCAGTAGCCGCAGCCGTTGCACACGTCGTCCTGCACGACGACGGTGCCGAACTCGGTGCGGAAGAGCGCCCCCGTGGGGCACACGTCCAGGCAGGCGGCGTGCGTGCAGTGCTTGCACACGTCCGAGGCCATGAGCCAACGCACGTCCGGCACCGGGGTGTCGGACGGGCCGGGGCCGGCCGCAGCGCCCTGGCGCAGCTCACCGGGAGCCGTGAGCGTCGCGGTCGCCGTGCCCCCGCCACCGGCGACGGCGGGCTCGTCACCGGACCGCACCGACGGCATACCGAGGGAGACGAGCTTGCGCCCCGACTCGCGGGCCTGCTCGATGCGGTCGCTCGTCTGCTCGACGAACGCGACGTGGCGCCACGTGCTGGCGCCGAGGGCGCCGGTGTTGTCGTAGGACTGGCTCAGCAGGTCGAGGCCGTCCTCGGGGATGCCGTTCCACTCCTTGCAGGCCACCTCGCACGCCTTGCACCCGATGCAGATCGAGGTGTCGGTGAAGAAACCCTTGCGTGGCTCGTGCCGGTCCCACGCGGCGTCGGCCGCCGGGTCGGTGGGGCCGGAGAGCTGGTTGCGCCAGAAGCCCATCGTCAGCCTCCTCTCGTGTCGGGGGTGGACTCCGGGTGGCCGGTTCGCAGCTCGTTGCTCGTCATGACGGTGCTGCCGGCGCGCGACTGGTACTCGCCGACGAGGCGAAGAAGTTCCTCGCCGGCCGGGCGACGGCCGGGGACGATGTCGCACGAACCGGCCTTGCTCTCCTGGATCTGCACGTTCGGGTCGAGCGCGATGCCGAGCAGGTCGTTGGCGGCGTCGCCGCTCACGACCGCGTTGCCGCCGACACCCCAGTGGTAGGGCAGCCCGATCTGGTGGATCGTGCGGCCCCGGATCACCAGAGGCGTCATGCGCTCGGTCACCATGACCCGGGCCTCGATGGCCGCTCGGGCCGACACGATGGTCGCCCACCCGCCGTTCTCGAGACCCCGCTCGGCCGCCAGTTCCGGCGAGACCTCGCAGAAGAACTCGGGCTGGAGCTCCGAGAGGTAGGGCAGCCACCGGCTCATGCCACCGGCCGTGTGGTGCTCGGTCAGCCGGTAGGTCGTGAAGACGTACGGGTAGACGTCGGCACCCGGCGCGTCCCCGGACGGGCTCCAGAGGTTGTCCTTGCGCGGGAACACCTTGCGCGCCGGGTTCGACTGCTGCGCGTACAGCGGGTTGCGGACCGGTGACTCCTGCGGTTCGTAGTGGGTCGGCAACGGCCCGTCGAGCATGCCCTTGGGCGCGAAGAGCCACCCCTTGCCGTCGGCCTGCATGACGAACGGGTCGTCACCGGCGAGACCGGCGGGACCGCCCGTCCCGGGCTCGGGTCGGAAGGAGGGCGCCTTGTCCGGCACGAAGTCGGGCACGTCGTGACCGGTCCACTTCCCGGCCTCGGCGTCCCACCAGATGTAGCGCTTGCGCTCGCTCCACGGCTTGCCCTCGGGGTCGGCCGAGGCGCGGTTGTAGAGGATGCGCCGGTTCGCCGGCCACGCCCAGCCCCAGTCGAGCGCGGTGAGGTCCTGCTCGCGCCCGGGCTTGCGGTCGGCGGCATGGTTCTTGCCGTCGGCGTAGACGCCGGTGTAGATCCAGCAGCCGCCGTCGGTGGAGCCGTCGGCCTTCATCTCGGTGTAGGCCGCGAGCGGCTGCCCCGCCTTGTCGCCGGTGAGGTGGCGGCCGTTGATCTCGGCGAGCACCGCCTCGGCGTCCGGGTCGCCGTGCTCGTCGGTGGGGTAGTCCCACGTCAGGTCGAGCAGCGGGCGGTCACGCTCGTCGGTCGAGTCGCCGAGCAGCTCGCGCACCCGGCGACCGAGCTCGAAGAAGAACTGCAGCTCGCTCTGGCAGTCGCCCGGGGGCTGGACCGCCTGGTGGTGCCACTGGAGCATCCGCTGGGTCTGCGTGAACGACCCGCTCTTCTCGGTGTGCGCAGCCGCGGGGAGGAAGAAGACCTCGGTCTCGATCTCCTCGGTCTTGAGCTCGCCGGAGGCGATCTCGGGACCGTCCTTCCAGAACGTGGCGGACTCGATCATGTTGAAGTCGCGCACGACGAGCCACTTGAGGTGGGCCATGGCCTGCCGCTGCATCCGCCCGTGGGCGGAGCCGACGGCGGGGTTCTGGCCGAGCAGGAAGTAGCCCTCGACCTGGCCGTCGAGCATCGCCATCGTCGTCTGGTAGGTGCCGTGCGCCCCGCTGAGCCGCGGTAGGTAGTCGAAGCACCAGTCGTTCTCGGCGGTCGCGGCCTTGCCCCACCACGACTTGAGCAGGCTCACGGCATACGTGTCGGCGTTGGCCCAGAAGCCCTTCTGCTCCTTGTTGCCGATCGCCCCGAGGTAGTCGTCCCACGTGTCGTGCAGGCCCGCGACGGGCATCGCGAGGTAGCCCGGCAGGATGTTGTAGAGCGTCGGGATGTCGGTCGAGCCCTGGATGCTGGCGTGCCCGCGCAGCGCCATGATGCCGCCACCGGGTCGGCCCATGTTGCCGAGCAGCAGCTGCACGATGGCGGCGGTGCGGATGAACTGTGCGCCGAGCGTGTGCTGGGTCCAGCCGACGGCATACACGAACGCGGTCGTGCGCTCGCGGCCGCTGTTCTCGGTGACCGAGCGCGCGAGGTAGTCGAAGTCGTCGACGCTGATGCCGCACGTGTCGGCCACCATCTCCGGGGTGTAGCGGGCGTAGTGCCGCTTGAGGATCTGGAAGACCGTGTTGGGGTCCTGGAGCGTCTCGTCGCGCAGCACGCGGGCGTGCTCGAGCGCGGGGCCACCGGAGCCGTGCTCGTCACCGGCAGCCCGCTCGGACTTGGTGTGGCCGTGCTCGTGGCCTGCCGCGGGTCCGCCGATGGTCCCGAGGGCCCCGTCGCCCTCCTCACCGTCGGCGCTGGCGTAGGCCCACGTCTCCTGGGAGTAGTTGCCCTTCTCGTCGTCGTAGCCGGAGAAGAGCCCATCGAGGTCCTCGGTGTCCTGGTACTCGTCACTGACCAGCGTCGCTGCGTTGGTGTAGGCGACGACGTACTCCTTGAAGTACAGCTCGTTGTCGAGGATGAACTTGATGAGGGCGCCGAGCAGCACGACGTCACTGCCGGCACGGATCGGGATGTGCTTGTCAGCCGTCGCCGAGGTACGCGTGAAGCGCGGGTCGACGTGGATGACCCGGGCGCCCTTGAGCCGCGCCTCGGTCACCCACTGGTAGGCGACCGGATGGCACTCGGCCATGTTCGATCCCTGGATGACGATGCAGTCGGCGTTGGACAGGTCCTGCACGTACTGCGTGGCGCCGCCGCGCCCGAACGAGGACCCCAGACTGGGGACCGTGGAGGAGTGTCAAATACGGGCTTGGTTCTCGATCTGGATGGCGCCGGCGGCGGTGAAGAGCTTCTTGATGAGGTAGTTCTCCTCGTTGTCGAGCGTCGCTCCGCCCAACGAGGCGATCCCCATCGYGCGCCGCAGCGGGCGCCCGTGCTCGTCGTGGTCCTGCCACGTGCGCCGACGGGACTCGACGAACCGCTGCGCGACCATCTCGACGGCCGTCGACAGCTCGATCGGCTCCCAGTCCTTGCCGCCGGGACGGCGGTAGAGCGCCTTGCGCTGGCGGCCCGGGTTGTTGACGAGCTGCTCACTCGCAGATCCCTTGGGGCACAGACGGCCCCGCGACACCGGCGAGTCCGGGTCGCCCTCGATCTGGACGACGCGGCCGTCCTTGACGAAGACGCGCTGGCCACAGCCGACGGCGCAGTACGGGCACACGCTCTGGACGACYTTGTCCGCGGTGGCGGTGCGGGGTGCGAGCTCACGCGTGTGGGCGGAGGTCACTGCCGGCCCACGGCCGAGGAAGTCGCCGGAACGCACCTGCCGGACGACCGGCCAGGACAAGAACGTCTTCTTCGGATCCACGTTGCACCTCTCGGCTGTGCGGACGACACCCATCTGCGACGCACCTCACGGCGCACCAATGGGGCCATACCCAATCGGACGCTTGAAAACACCATTGTCGCGGACATCTAGAATCGCAGGTAGATGACGAGCCACCCGACCTCCGACACGCCAGGCCGCAGGACCGCTCTCGCGCGGAGCCTGCTGGCGATCGGGCCGCACCGCGGCGCCCACCGGGTGGCCCTGCGGGCCGGTGTGTCCGTGCTCGTCCCGCTGCTCGTGCTGGTCCTGCTCGGCCACGTCGAGTGGACGTCGTATGCGGCGTTCGGCGCCTTCACCTCGCTGTACGGGCGCAACCACTCTCGGGCCGAGCGTGCCGGCATGCAGGCGGTCGCCGGCGCCTTCCTCACCCTGGCGGTGACCCTCGGCGTGCTCGTGGCCCTGGCACCGGACTCGCGGTGGGTCGTCGTGCCCGTGGGAGCCCTTCTCGCAGCGGCCGGCTCGCTCACCTCGGACGCCTACGGCTGGCACCCGCCGGGCCCGCTCTTCCTCGTCTTCGGCTTCGCTGTCTGCGCCACGGTCCCGGCCACGCCGGCGACGGTCCCGGTCGCGGCTGGACTCGCGGCCGCCAGCGCCCTCTTCTCCATGGCCGTCGCCCAGGTCGGGCTGCTGCGCGAGCCGGCGTCGTGGGCACCCCCGGTGCTGCCCGTGCCGCGATTCCAGGACGCCCTCGCCTCACCCGGCGCCGTGACCCACCTCGTCCGCTACGCCGTGGCCCTCTCGGTCGCGGGCGGGGTAGCCACCGCCCTGGACTGGCAGCACCCGTACTGGGCCATGGTCGCGGCGGTCGTCGTCCTGTCGGGCCCCGACCTGCTGTCCCGGCTGACCCGCGGCATCCAGCGCGTGGTCGGGACGCTGCTCGGGCTCGGCGTGGCCGCGGTGATCCTGCAGTGGGGGCTGCAGGGCGTCGTCGCCGTGCTCGCCATCGTCGTGCTCCAGGTCCTCACCGAGCTGTTCGTGGGCCGCAACTACGCCGTCGCGCTGCTCTTCATCACCCCCCTGGCCCTGCTCATGGGCCAGCTGGCCCACGCCTCGCCCACCGTCCCGCTCCTGCGTGACCGCTTGCTCGAGACCGTGCTCGGCGCCCTCGTCGGAGCCGCCATGCTGCTGGTCGTCCCCGACCGGTAGCACCTGGGTGACAGCCCCGCGAAGACGGGGACAAGTCCCGATGTGCTCGCCCCTGCTCCGGACGAATCGTGGAGTGGCCGGCGGAAGGGCCGCCGCCCTCGTCCTCGCGGCGCGGTCCGGCATACCCTCGGTGCAACAGCTCGCCCGGTCCGCGCGCGCGTCGCTGGACCTGTCCAAGGATCGCGCCGACGCCGACTGGACGGACACCTGGCACGGGAAGCACCTGTCCATCGCCGACGCCTTCGACGCCCAGCTCTCGGGCGGGCCCGCCGGCAAGGAGCTGCTCGCCGCCCGGCTCCGAGTGACGCGTCCTGCGGCGGCCCAGGGGTTGAGAGCCGCTCCGGCGCGGTCGCTGGCGGTCCGGCTCCCCTGACGGGCCGAGCTCAGGGAATCGCCCCCCAGACCGCCAGGGCCACGTAGACGGAGCTGGTCACCCCGGCGGCACGCCGCGACGTCGGGCCGCTCCACCCGCGCTGCACGCCCGAGCGCCGCCCCACCAATGCCGTGCTCACGAGTACATAGGCGCCGTCGCACGCGAAGGCGAGGACCAGGACGCTCACCCCGAGGAAGAACAGCTGACCGGTGGCCGCACCATGTCGGACGTCGACGAACTGGGGCAGGAAGGCCATGAAGAAGAGCAGCGACTGAGGGTTGAGCAGGTCGACGAGGAACGCGTCCCGCGCCAGGGCCCAGCGCGCGAGCCGTGGACCTTCCGCCGAGGTGCCCACCCCTGCGCCGCCGGTGGGCAGGGGGCGCACGGTGCCGGCAACGACGCGCGCGCGGTGCTCGAGCGCGACCCGCGCGGCGAGGAACAGCAGGTACGCGGCGCCGGCCAGCCGCAACCCCGTCATCGTGACCTCCGACGATGCGGCGAGAGCCGACAGACCCACCGTGGCCGCAGCCACGTGGACGAACAGCCCTGCCTCCAGACCGACGACGGACACCAGCCCGGCGGCGCGCCCGAGGGACAGGGCCCGGGTCACGGCGAAGACCACGGAGGGCCCGGGCACCACGAGCAGGGCGACGGTGGCCATGAGGAACGGGCCCATCCTCTCCATCGTGACCACCCTTCACCGCCAGGCCGCGCCCGGCGCCTCGGGGCCGCGACGCAGGCCCCGAGGTTCAGTCGCCTCCGACGGGTGTCCTGATACATCCGTCGGAGGCGACCGGCCGGGGACGGGCGTGCTCAGGGCGGGTCGCCGTTTAGGGACGTGAGCCTGCCCGGCGGCATACTCACGTGGTGACGAAGAACCTCAGCGAGCGCATCCCGCGGGACCCTGATCCCGACGGCCTCTACGAGGTCTTCACCGAGTGGACGACCGAACGCGGCCTGACCCTCTACCCGCACCAGGAGGAGGCGTTCCTCGAGATCCTCAGCGGCAGCAACCTCATCCTGTCGACGCCCACGGGCTCGGGGAAGTCGCTCGTCGCCACCGCGGCCCACCTCACCGCGCTCGCCGATGACCGCGTCAGCTTCTACACCGCGCCGATCAAGGCGCTCGTCTCCGAGAAGTTCTTCGCCCTCTGCGAGCAGTTCGGCGCGGACAACGTCGGCATGATCACCGGCGACGCGTCGGTCAACGCCGACGCCCCGATCATCTGCTGCACGGCCGAGATCCTCGCGAACCTCGCGCTGCGGGAGGGCAGCTCCGCTGACGTGGGGCTCGTCGTCATGGACGAGTTCCACTTCTACTCCGAGCCAGACCGCGGCTGGGYCTGGCAGGTCCCGATCATCGAGCTGCGGCAGGCTCAGTTCGTCCTCATGTCAGCCACCCTCGGCGACGTCACGATGTTCAGGGACGACCTCACCCGCCGCACCGGTCGTTCCACGGCCGTCATCACCGGGACCGAGCGCCCCGTCCCCCTCGAGTTCTCGTATGCCGTGACGCCCCTCCACGAGACCATCGAGGAGCTCCTCGCGAAGGACCGCGCGCCCGTCTACGTCGTCCACTTCACGCAGGCGGCCGCCCTCGAGCGGGCCCAGAGCCTCATGGCCGTCAAGATCACGACGCGCGAGGAGCGCGAGGCGATCGCGGCCCGCATCGGCAGCTTCCGCTTCGGCGCCGGCTTCGGCCGCACGCTCTCGCGGCTCGTGCGGCACGGCATCGGCGTGCACCACGCGGGGATGCTGCCGAAGTACCGCCGCCTCGTCGAGCAGCTCGCGCAGGACGGCCTGCTCAAGGTCATCTGCGGCACCGACACCCTCGGCGTCGGCATCAACGTGCCCATCCGCACCGTGCTCCTCACCGGCCTGACGAAGTTCGACGGGACGAAGCAGCGCACCCTCAAGGCGCGTGAGTTCCACCAGATCGTCGGACGAGCGGGCCGCGCGGGCTTCGACGCGCGTGGGTGGGTCGTCGCCCAGGCACCCGAGCACGTCGTCGACAACCTCCGCGCCGTCGAGAAGGCGGGTGACGACCCCAAGAAGCAGAAGAAGATCCAGCGCAAGAAGGCGCCGGACGGCTTCGTCAACTGGTCCGAGGAGACGTTCGAGCGGCTCATCGTCGCCGAGCCCGAGCCGCTCCAGCCGCGGATGCGCGTCTCGCACTCGATGCTCGTCAACATCCTTGCGCGAGAGGGCAACCCGGTCGCCCACGCCGCGCGGTTGCTCTCCGACAACCACCACGAGGCCAAGGACCAGCGGCGCCTCCAGCGGCACGCGCTCGTGCTCGCCAGGGAGCTGCTCACCTCGGGCGTCGTGGAGCGTCTCGCCACGGTCGAGGAGTCCGGCCGTCGCCACGCCCTGACGATCGACCTCCAGCGCGACTTCGCCCTCAACCAGCCGCTCGCCCCCTTCGCTCTGGCTGTCATGGACACGCTCGACCCCGAGTCGGACTCCTACGCAAGGGATCTCGTCTCGGTCATCGAGGCCATCCTCGAGGACCCGCGCCAGGTGCTGTGGGCGCAGGAGTTCAAGGCGCGTGGCGAGGCCGTCGCCGCGATGAAGCTCGACGGCATCGAGTACGAGGAGCGGATGGAGCGGCTCGAGGAGGTCACCTGGCCCAAGCCGCTCGCCGACCTCCTCGAGGTGACGCTCGCCGCGTACCGCCAGACCCACCCGTGGATCTCTCAGGACGCCCTCTCGCCGAAGGCGGTGGTGCGCGAGATGTACGAGCGCGGCATGACCTTCAACGAGTTCGTCTCCTACTACGGCCTGTCCCGGTCGGAGGGGCTCGTGCTGCGCTACCTCACCGACGCCTACCGCGCGCTGCGCCGCACCGTCCCGGAGAGCCACCGCACCGATGAGCTCGAGGACATCATCGAGTGGCTCGGCGAGCTCGTGCGCCAGACCGACTCGAGCCTGCTCGACGAGTGGGAGGACCTCGTCAACCCCTCGGACTCCGTGACCCAGCAGGCCGACGTCGCTCCCCCGGCCCGGCCGGTCACCGCCAACGAGCGTGCCTTCACCGTGATGATCCGCAACGCCATGTTCCACCGCGTCGAGCTCGCCTCCCGCGACGAGTGGGAGGCTCTGGGGGAGCTCGAGGCCCGCGTCGCCGAGCTGACGGACCCGCCGCAGAAGGTCGTCATGGACGCCCAGGCGTGGAACGACGCCCTCGGCGCCTACTACGACGACCACGACGCGATCGCGACCGACCAGGGCGCCCGCTCGCCCGCCCTCCTGCAGGTGGAGCGCACGGCGACCGAGTGGCGGCTGCGCCAGGTCGTCGTCGACTCGGACGACGACCGCGACTGGGGCATCACCGCCGCGGTCGACCTCGCGGCCAGCGACGACGCCGGCGCGGCCGTCCTGACCGTCACCGGTTTCGAGCGTCTCGGCGGMTGACCCCCGTCAGGCCCGCGACTCGGCCAGCTTCTTCAGCTCGGTCATGGCGCCCTCGGTCTGCGCCGGCAGCTGGCGATTGATCATCGGGGTGAAGACCTTGCCGAAACCCTTGGTGTCGATGGTGATCGTGTGGGTCAGTCGGGTCTGATCGGGGCTCGGACCGGGCTCGACGTCGAAGTCGACCGTGACGTCCATCATCTTGTCGGTGAACCAGTTCGTGAGCTTGCGGTCCTGCTCGCGTGCGACCACCTTGCCGTCCATGACGCCGGTGCGGCGCCCGTCCTTGTAGTGGTACTTCAGCTGAGTGCCCACCGCCGTCGGCCCGCCGGTGAGGTTGTCGAGCTGGGTGCAGCGCCCCAGCCACTCGGGGGCGCGCGTGACGTCATCGAGGATCGCGAACACTGCGGCGGGAGGAGCGTCGACGATCTCGGTACGGGCGTGGTGGGGCATGTGAAAGGACCTCCCGGGTCAGGCGTCGGATCGGCGCCGATCGGGCCATCGTCGCACTCCCGATAGGTTGGACGGCGTGGATCTGCGCGAACACGCCCTTGCGCACGACGGCGTCCTCCTCGAACCCGTGGCGGGCGGCAACGGCACCGGGGTCCTCGTGCTCTCCGGGTCCAGCGGTCGCGTCGAGCGGGACCGCGCCCGGCTGCTGGCCAGGTCCGGCGTGTCCGCCGCCCTGACGTACCGCTGGTTCGGCGGCGACGGCCAGCCGGCCGGCATCTGGGAGCACCCGCTCGAGTCCKTCGCCCCCGCGGTCGCCTCCCTCGCCGAGCGCTGCGACCGCGTCGTGCTGCTCGGCGTCTCCAAGAGCGCCGAGGCCTTCCTGCTGTATGCCGCCGACGACCCGGTCGTCGACGCCGTCGTCGCGCTGGCGCCGAGCCACGTGGCGTGGGCGAACGTCGGACCCGGGCCGGACGGCGAGCTTCGCCCGCAGCACTCGTCCTGGTCGCGGAACGGCGAGCCGGTCCCCTTCGTGCCGTACGACGACGACGCCGAGCCGGTCGGCGACCCGCCGGCCTTCGCCCCGGTCTACGCCCAGAGCCTGCGCACCGGCGCCAACCGGGTCCCGGCAGCGACGATCCCCGTCGAGCGGTTCTTCGGCGACGTGCTCCTCGTCGCGGGCGGTGACGACCGGGTGTGGCCGTCGGTGACGTTCGCGCGGGCCGTC
>NZ_JBFULD010000115.1:0-11401 GCF_056400505.1 Terrabacter sp. P5_B1 | reverse complement strand
GAGCAGGACCGCGCCACAGACGACGGTGATGACCACCGATCGCGCGCTGAGGTGCTCGGCGGGGTCGCGGGTGCTGACGCCATGCTCGAGCCAGGCGACCACGACCGCCGCGATGACCGCCACGACGACGAGCGACCAGATGTTGTTGCGCACGGCGGCAGCGATCTCCGCCGGGGTCTGGGTGTAGGGGTTCGGTCCGCACCGTGCGTCGGGCACGGTCGGCACCATGGCCACGACGAAGGCCATGAGACCCGAGAAGTTGAGGAGCACGTCCTCCTCGGGAGAGTGGCCCTTGTAGGCGATGAGGCTGACACCGAGGGCGCACAAGGAGCCGACGAAGACCGAGCGTGCGGGCGTGTAGTAGTACGCGCTGATCGACCCGAGCCAGCACGAGTGGTCCGTCTCCCACCACCACTGGTAGCCGACCGAGAGCAGCAGCATGAGCAGCAGGGCGATCATCGCCCCGCGCAGGTAGCGGTAGGTGAGGACGACGTCCCGAGTGCGTGACGGTGTCATCGGACCGCGGGCTCAGATGCGACGCAGGACGGCCGTGACCTTGCCGAGGATCGTGGCGTGGTCGCCGTCGATGGGGGAGAAGTCGGGGTTGTGCGGCATCAGCCACACGTGGCCGTCCTTGCGCTTGAACGTCTTGACCGTCGCCTCGTTGTCGAGCATGGCCGCCACGACGTCACCGTTGTCAGCGTGCTGCTGCTGGCGCACGACGACCCAGTCCCCGTGGCAGATGGCGGCGTCGACCATCGAGTCACCGTTGACCTTGAGCAGGAAGAGGTCGCCCTCGCCGACGAGCTGCTTGGGGAGCGGGAAGACGTCCTCCACGACCTCCTCGGCAGTGATCGGCACGCCGGCAGCGATCTGCCCGAGCACGGGCACGTAGGAGGCCTCCGGGCGGGCGTCGCCCGAGCCGGTGTCGGTGTCGTACTGGTCGCCCCGCACACGCGGCGGGGTCGCGTCGCCCCCGCGGTAGCCCAGCTCCTCGGCCTTGGCGTCGGGGGAGACGACCTCGAGCGCGCGCGGCCGGTTGGGGTCACGTCGCAGGTAGCCCTTGGCGACGAGGGCGTTGAGCTGGTGGGAGACGCTGGAGGGGCTGGCCAGGCCGACCGCGTCGCCGATCTCACGCATGCTCGGCGGGTAGCCGCGGCGGTCGACGGAGTTGCGGATGACCTCGAGCACCCGTCGCTGGCGGACGGTGAGGCCGTCGCCGGTCTCGCGATCGGGAAGCTCGGTCACGCCCATGGTGTCCCTTTCGTCAGCTCGTCAGACCGCGGTGTGACGCCCGGCGCGGGGCCAGTGTCAGTGGTGGCTGGTGAGGTTTCTGGTGTGAGCAGAGACTACGAGGTTCGAACACAGTTGCCAAACACCTGTTCGAGGCGTGTCTCGACTTCATCGAACATACGTGCTACAACTCGTACAGACGTTCTATCGAACATGTGTTCGCCAGTTCCGGAGCAAGGGGAGGTCACCATGAGCGCCATCGTCCTCGAGGCCGTTCGTTCGCCGCACACCGAGGAGCCTGCGCGGTCGTTGCCGACCGGTCGGCCCCGTCTCGTGCTGGTGCCTACCGGCCGCGATGCGACCCGGGCCGCCCGCGAGGCGCGCGCCGCGCGACCAGCCGTGCGCCTGACGCGGTTCGGTCGGCTCGTCGTGACCCTGTTCGTCGCGACGGTGGTCTCCGTCCTCGGTGTGGGTCTGGTCGGCCAGCTCGCGTCGGCCTCCGGCGAGCCGCGCACCGTCACGGTCCAGTCGGGCCAGACGCTTTCGGGGGTCGCCGCCCGCGAGCTGCCCGAGGTGTCGACGGCCGAGGGTGTCGTCGAGCTCCAGGTCGCCAACGGTCTCAGCTCCCCGGCGGTCCACGCCGGCCAGCAGCTCGTCATCCCCGGACGCTGACCCGGGACCCACCCGGGCTCTGGTCGCTCGCGTATGCCGTGTCGCCTTCGCTTCGACCATCCCACCTGAACCGCCGCGTTGGCTCCACCTTCAGCGGCTGGCGGTAGCGGCGCTTCGACCCCGTCGTTCCTGCCACGGACGCCGCACCCCTGTCCAGGGGTGCGGCGTTCTGCTGTCGTCCTGCGGCCTGTGGATGACGCACGAACGCTGCCCCGCGGGCGGCCTAGCGTGGCTGCCCTGGGGAGAGGAGCGGGCATGCGCTTCGAGGTGGACACGGCCGCGCTGCGCGACGACGCCGGCACGGTCGATGAGGTCCTGGTGCGGGTTCGACGACTCGGGATCGCGGAGGAGCTGACGCCTCTGGCCGCGGCCCTGCCGGGTAGCCGTTGCGGCGCGGCGTTGCGTGACGTCGCTGCGGCGTGGACGGTCCGGTTGGGCGCGACGCGCTGGGACCTGCAGGAGCTGGGGCGATCCCTGGCAGCGGCGGCCGACACCTACGACGCGGTGGAGCGTGCAGCGCGGCAGAGCGTCGAACGATCGTTCGGCAGCTCGCGGTGACCGTCGCCGGTGGGTCGCTGACGATGTCGGTGCGCGACATCCGCGGGAGCCGACCGCAGGTGCTGGCGGCCGTCAGCGGGGGGCTCGAGGACCGCCGACGACGAGTGCTGGTGCTTGTCGAGCTGGTGCTCTGGCGTCGTGCGGCTGCCCCGCGCTGGTCGGGTGCCGCATCGTCAGCCGCGGCTGACCGGTACGCCGTCGTGGTCGCCGGGCTGGGTCGGCTGGCGGCGAGCATCGCGGTGGCGGGCCAGGCCGTCGGTCACGCGGCGGGCCGGCTGCAGGCGGCCATCGACCTCGTCCACCGTGCCGACCGGCGGGCGGTGGACGAGGGCGCGTGGGTCGACGAGGACGGGCGCCTCTTCCTCCCGGTCCGGGCCTCCCTCGGTCACCCTGCCCTCGAGGCGCACCGCGCCCGCCTCGACGAGCTGTTGCGTGCCGAGGTGCGTGCCTGCCTGGCGCAGGCGTGCCGTGCGGCCGCCGAGACGGACGACGAGCTGTTGCGGGCGCTGCTGTCATCGGCCCGCGGCGCGACGTCGACAGGCGGTGCCGGTGCCGGTGCCGGCGTCGCGGTGCTCGTGCCGCTGRCGCCGCCACCGGCTGCCTCGGCCGCGGGGGGCGTGGGCGCCCAGGTGTTCGCGTCGGCTGCCTGGTGGCGTTCGCTGACCGACGAGGAGCGTCGCAGGGCGATCCGCGAGCACCCGGAGTGGGTGGGGCCGCGTGACGGCGTTCCCGCCACGGCACGCCACGAGGCCAACCTCGTGCTGCTCGCGCGAGCGGAGGGGGTGGCGTGGGAGGAGGCCCGGGAGGCACGGCGGTCGGGATGGGTCGGCAACGCTGCAGAGCGCACCCGCGCCGATGAGCACGTCGCCGCCCTCCAAGCGGTCCGAGACGTGCTCGCACGTCGTGACGGTGGCGAGCGGCGGCTCCTGCTCATCGACCCGAGCGGGCTCGACGTCAAGGCGGTGGTCGCGGTCGGGGACGTCGACCGGGCCGAGCATGTCGTGACCTTCGTGGGTGGCCTGTCCACGATGGTCGGCACGGATCTGCGCCGCTACGACGACACCTTCGTGCGCATGCGCTCCGAAGCCCGATCGGTCGCGGCCGGGCAGGACGTCGCCATCGTGACGTGGATGGGCTACGACGCCCCACAGGTGCACGAGATCGTCAGCTCCATCGACCGGAACGTGCTCAACGCCAAGCTCGCCCGCGACAACGCCGGTGCCCTCGCGGACTTCGCCACCGGCATCGAGGCGGCGCGTGACCATCCCGCCCACCAGACCGTGTGGGCCCACTCCTACGGGGCCACCCTCGCAGGATTCGCGTCGCTGCGCACGAGTGCCGTGGACGACGTGGCTCTCTTCGGCGCGCCCGGCCTGCCGTTCTCCGACGCGTCGCGAAGCGCGCTCAAGCCCGGTTCCCTCAACGTCCTGGGAGCGGTGGGAGACGACGTCTTCAACTACGGGTGGATGGTGCACGGCACCCCGGCAGCCGGGGTGGCCGGCGCGGCCCGGCTGTCGACCTTCGCGCTGAAACAGGCCGGGTCCGGTTGCAACCACTGGTTGCACTCCAGATCCGAGTTCGTCGACGTGGGGCGCACCTCAGCCGGGCACTCCGACTATCTGCGCGCCG
Source organism: Terrabacter sp. P5_B1 (assembly GCF_056400505.1). NCBI lineage: Bacteria > Bacillati > Actinomycetota > Actinomycetes > Micrococcales > Intrasporangiaceae > Terrabacter > Terrabacter sp. P5_B1. Next base: position 7,309 of record NZ_JBFULD010000115.1, on the reverse strand, counting down.
GCACGGACAGCGCGCGCAACCTCGTGGTCATCGCCGCCGGCCGGCCTGGCCTCCGGGTGTTCCAGGGCGCTGACGAGCGTGCCTGCACGACGACGGGCCCGAGTCTCGGGACCGACCCGATGAGCTGGCCGAGGCTGGTCCCGTGAGCGCCGACGCCGATGCCGAGCTGAACCCCGACGTGGACCCCGACGTAGACCCCGACGTAGACCCCGACGTAGACCCGGACGTGGGTGCCGACGTCGACCGGGTGACGGTGGCTGCCGGCCGTGACCGCCTCGTCCTCGCCGCGTGTCTCTCACTGGCCTTCCTGCAGGCACTCCCGTACGTCGTGGTCGGCTGGATCGCGGCCGATGGAACGGGCGCAGGCGACGGCGCGCTCCACGCACTCTCTCCCGCCGCGCTGCTCGGTGTGGTGACCTTCGGCGTCGTGCTCGCCGTTGCACTGGCCCAGCCCAACCTGCCCCCGGTGCCCCGAAGCCGCGCCCTGTCCGGGCCGGTGACCGACTCCGACGCATCACGGGGTCCGGTCCCGCCGAGGCGACGGGCGCCGGCGTGGCTGCACCGGTTGCGCTGGGCCGTCGGTGCGGCCCTGGCCGGTGCGGCGGTCCACGCCGCAGCGGTCCTGCTCGATGACGCCGCGCGAACGGGGGCCGAGGCGCTCGGCAGCTCCCTCGACGACGGGTCGGCGCTGTGGGCCTACCTGTCGGTGCTCGTCCTGGTTCTTGCCCAGGACCCGCGGGCGCTCGTCGCCGTCGTGGTGGCGATGGTCGCCCTCACGCGAGCTCCGCGAACCGTCGGGCTTCCGAGCTCCCGCCCGGATCGTCGTGACCGCGAACCACCGCAGGGAGCTCGAACCAGACGTCGGTCCCCGGACCCTCCACCGAGCTGATCCCGATCGTGCCGCCGTGGGCCTCGATGATTCGCTTGACGGTGGCCAGGCCGATGCCACTGCCGTCGACGGAGGTCTCGACCCGGTTGAAGAGGCCGAAGACCAGGTCGCGGTCGCCGGCGCAGATGCCGATGCCGTTGTCGCGCACCGAGAGGCGCCAGCTCTCGCCGCTGCGCTCGGCGGACACCTCGATGACGGGCGGCACGCCAGGACGCGCGTACTTCACCGCGTTGGAGACGAGATTGAGCAGCACCGAGTAGAGCTGCGGCCCGTCGGCGGGCAGCGTCGGCAGCTCGCCCGCTGCGACGCTCGCCGACCTCGCTTCGAGGGTCGGGGCGAGATCCTCGAGCACCGAGGCGAGCACGACGTCCAGGTCCGTGTCGGTCCGGTGCAGTTCGGCGCCGACCTTGGCGTGCGCGAGGATCTGCTCGATCATCCCGGCCATCCGGGTCGCCGACCGGTGGGCGGTGGCGACGAGACGCCCCGTCCAGACGTCACCGGCAACGGCGGGCTGCTGGCCGAGCATCTCGGTGCTGGCCACGATCGCGGTGAGCGGCGTGCGCAGGTCGTGGCTCACCTGGCCCGCGAAGACCGACAGTGCTTCGTTGGAGCGGTGCAGCTCGTCCCTCGTCTGAGTCAGGGCGACGAGGGAGGTCTCCAGCTCGCGGGTCCGCAGGCGCAGCTCGAGCACGTCGACGACGCGCTCGGCGATCGTGACGAGCGCCTCCTCCTGCGCCTTGACCAGCTCCCGCGGCTGCGGGTCGAAGACGCACAGACGGCCGATGATGACGCCGTCCGGCGTGGTCAGGGGTGCGGAGGCGTAGAAGCGGACGGCGCCGAGGATGCCTGTCACGAAAGGGTTCTCGCGGAATCGGGCGTCCAGGCTGGCGTCCGGGACGACGACCCGGTCGGTGTGTTCGAGCACCGCGGCGCACATCGAGTCCTCGCGGGCGCAGATCGAGGCGGCGAAGCCGGTCGTCGCGATCTGCCGCTGCTGCGTCGAGGTGATGATGTTGATCGCGGCCCGCGGCACCGCGCACACCTGGGCGGCGATGTCGACGAGGGCCTGCAGCTCGCGCTGTGGTGCATCGCCCAGGACCTGGTAGCCGGCCAGGGCTTCCTCTCGCTGCTGCGTCGGATCGAGGAGGTCCTGCGCTGATGTCCGGTTTGTCACGCCACGAAGCCTCTGACATCGACGCTCCGCGAGCAAGGACCCGTGCGCCATGTCGTCGTCACACCATGGCTGTGCATCGCCGCGCCGAGCGCGTCGCGAGGACGGCCCGGGCGTGAGCCGGCACACGGCATACGCAGTCGTGCTGGGTCTCGTCGTAGCCCGGTAGATGAGGGATGCGCGGGCGGGGCTCACCCCAAGATGTGGTGGTCAAACGGGCGCCACGACCCGCGACACGCCCGGTGCGTCTGGGACGCCAGTGGCATTTGTGCAGGTCAGCGACTCGACGCGCCGGATCGGCATCGTGTGCTTGCGATCGGGGTCACACCGTGCCTACAGTTACCCCTACATCTAGTAGTTACACAGATGTAAGACGTCCACATGTAGTCCCCAGGCGATCGGGGGTTACGCACAGGTCATCCCCAAGTCGTCCCCAGCCCCATCCCCAGCTCACGTCGGTCCCACGAACACCGACAAGCCCCGGGGAGGGGTGGTGGTCGGCATGCGGGGCGGCCGCATCTCGTTGGAACGACTGGATCTCGGAAAGGGAAGGTGACCAGGCGTGCACTGTCCGTTCTGTCGCCACACCGACTCCCGGGTCATCGACTCGCGCACGACCGACGACGGCGCCTGCATCCGCCGGCGTCGCCAGTGTCCCGAGTGCAACCGCCGCTTCACCACGCTCGAGACCTCGAGCCTCAACGTGATCAAGCGGTCGGGTGCCTCTGAGCCGTTCAGTCGGGCCAAGGTCCTCACCGGCGTGCGCAAGGCATGCCAGGGGCGCCCGGTCAGCGAGGACGACCTGGCCCTTCTCGCCCAGAAGGTCGAGGAGGCGATCCGGTCGCAGGGAAACGCCGAGATCGAGGCGCACGAGGTCGGCATGGCCGTCCTCGAACCGCTCCGCGAGCTCGACGAGGTCGCGTACCTCAGGTTCGCCAGCGTCTACCAGGCGTGGGAGAGCCTCGAGGACTTCGAGGGAGCCATCGCGCTCCTGCGAGCCGAGCGCGCCGCGCTGGGGGAGGAGCCCAGCGCTCCCGCCCGGTTCGACGCCCCGCGGTAACCACCCTCCACGCACCACCGGAGCACCACCCACTGTCGGTGCTCCCCGCAAGACTCACCACCAGCAGCAGACACGGTCAGGGAGGCCGCACGACATGACGGAGATCGGTAACCGCAGCTCACGCTCCAAGGCTGGCGCCAAGGGCGTCAAGATCGAGCGCATCTACACCACGCCCGGCGTGCACCCGTACGACGAGGTGACGTGGGAGAAGCGCGACGTCGTCCAGCAGAACTGGAAGACCGGCGAGACGATCTTCGAGCAGCGCGGCGTCGAGTTCCCCGACTTCTGGTCGGTCAACGCCAGCACGATCGTGACCACCAAGTACTTCCGTGGCGCCGTCGGCACCGCGGCCCGGGAGGTCTCGCTCAAGCAGCTCATCGACCGCGTCGTGCTGACGTACGCCGCCGCGGGCAAGAGCAACGGCTACTTCGCCTCACCCGAGGACGCAGAGATCTTCGAGCACGAGCTGACGCACGCGCTCCTGCACCAGGTCTTCTCGTTCAACTCGCCGGTGTGGTTCAACGTCGGCACCAAGAGCCCCCAGCAGGTCTCGGCGTGCTTCATCCTCTCCGTCGACGACTCGATGGACTCGATCCTCAACTGGTACAAGGAGGAGGGGAAGATCTTCCAGGGCGGCTCCGGTGCCGGCCTCAACCTCTCCCGGATCCGCTCCTCGAAGGAGCTGCTCTCCTCCGGCGGCACGGCCTCCGGCCCCGTCTCCTTCATGCGCGGCGCCGACGCGTCCGCCGGCACCATCAAGTCGGGCGGCGCGACGCGGCGTGCGGCCAAGATGGTCGTCCTCGACGTCGACCACCCCGACATCKAGGAGTTCGTCGAGACGAAGGCGCGCGAGGAGGACAAGATCCGCGCCCTGCGCGACGCCGGCTTCGACATGGACCTCGGCGGCAAGGACATCGTCTCCGTCCAGTACCAGAACGCCAACAACTCGGTCCGCGTCAACGACGAGTTCATGAAGGCCGTCGAGGACGGCACGGAGTTCGGTCTGCGCTCGCGCTCCGACGGCTCCGTCATCGACACCGTCGACGCCCGTGAGCTCTTCGGCAAGATCGCCAAGGCCGCGTGGGAGTGCGCCGACCCGGGCATCCAGTACGACGACACGATCAACGCGTGGCACACCAACCCCGAGACGGGCCGCATCACGGCCTCCAACCCGTGCTCGGAGTACATGTCGCTCGACAACTCCTCGTGCAACCTCGCCTCGCTCAACCTGCTGAAGTTCCTGCGCGACGACGACACGTTCGACGCCGTCACCTTCCAGAAGGTCGTCGAGCTCGTCATCACGGCGATGGACATCTCGATCTGCTTCGCGGACTTCCCGACCGAGCCCATCGGCGAGACCACCCGCAACTACCGCCAGCTCGGCATCGGCTACGCCAACCTCGGCGCGCTGCTGATGGCGACCGGCCACGGCTACGACTCCGAGGGTGGGCGCGCCCTGGCCGCCTCGATCACCTCGCTGCTGACGGGCGCCGCCTACAGGCGCTCCGCGGAGATGGCCTCGGTCGTCGGCGCCTACGCCGGCTACGCCCGCAACGCCGACGCCCACAAGCGGGTCATGCGCAAGCACCAGGCCGCCAACGACAACATCAAGACGCTCGACGCGATGGACTCCGACGTCCACCAGCTCGCGACGAAGGCGTGGGACGACGTCGTCAAGCTCGGCGAGAAGCACGGCTACCGCAACGCCCAGGCGTCGGTGCTCGCGCCGACCGGCACCATCGGCTTCATGATGGACTGCGACACGACCGGCATCGAGCCGGACTTCTCGCTCGTCAAGTTCAAGAAGCTCGTCGGTGGCGGCTCGATGCAGATCGTCAACCTCACCATCCCGCGCGCGCTCAAGAAGCTGGGCTACCAGCAGGAGTCGATCGAGGCCATCGTCGAGTACATCGCCGACAAGGGTCACGTCATCGACGCGCCCGGCCTCAAGCCGGAGCACTACGAGGTCTTCGACACCGCCATGGGCGCCCGCTCGATCTCGGCCATGGGTCACGTGCGCATGATGGCCGCGACGCAGCCGTTCCTGTCCGGTGCCATCTCCAAGACGGTCAACCTCCCCGAGACGGCAACGGTCGAGGAGATCCAGGACGTCTACATGCAGGGCTGGAAGCTCGGCATCAAGGCGCTCGCGATCTACCGCGACAACTGCAAGGTCGGCCAGCCGCTGTCCGACGGTGGCTCGACGGCCAAGGACAACAAGGCTGCCGCGGACGCCGCTGCCTCCGAGGTCAAGGTCGAGAAGGTCATCGAGTACCGCCCGGTCCGTCGCCGCCTGCCCAAGCGCCGCAGCTCGCAGACGACCTCGTTCGCCGTCGGCGGCGCCGAGGGCTACCTCACGGCCGGCACCTACGACGACCAGCAGCTCGGCGAGATCTTCCTCAAGTTCGGCAAGCAGGGCTCGACCCTGGCCGGCGTGATGGACGCCTTCTCGATCGCGGTCTCCATCGGTCTGCAGTACGGCGTGCCGCTCGAGACGTTCGTGGAGAAGTTCACGAACCTCCGCTTCGAGCCGGCCGGCCTCACCGACGACCCCGACGTCCGCATGGCGCAGTCGATCATGGACTACGTCTTCCGCCGTCTGGCGCTCGACTACCTCGACTTCGACACCCGCTCCTTCATGGGCATCCACACGGCGTCGGAGCGTGCTCGCCAGGTCGAGACCGGCTCCTACGAGGCGATCGAGTCCGACGAGTCCGACGAGGACCTCGAGGACGAGCTCGAGTCGCTCCAGCAGTCGGCTCCGGTCTCGAAGAAGGCCGAGCCCAAGTCCGAGGAACTGACCAAGGAGGAGCTCAAGGCCTCCGAGGTCAAGTCCGGTGCCGGTGCGGCCTCCGCGCGTGAGGCGTCCTCGGACGTGCACAGCTCGGCCGAGCTGCTCGAGAAGTTCGGCGGCATCACGGCCGACGCGCCGATCTGCATGACCTGCGGCACGAAGATGCGTCCCGCCGGCTCCTGCTACGTCTGCGAGGGCTGCGGAAGCACCAGCGGCTGCAGCTGAATCCATCGGTCAGCTCACGCTGAGATGTGGCTCGCCAAAGCGCCCCGCCTTCCACACGGAAGGCGGGGCGCCTTGCCATTCCGACGCAGCTGGGGTGCCGGCCGTCCACGCTCTTTCCACGGCCCAGTCATCCCCACGGGGTGATGCCGGCGTCGGAGACCCCAGAGACAGTGGGACGACTTGGCGCAACCACCTGAGAAGGGACGGGGACACGATGGCCGGCTATCCCCTCATCGCGGACCATGGGCTCATCGGCGACCTGCAGACCGCGGCGCTGGTGTCGACCGACGGGACCGTGGACTGGTTCTGTGCGCCCCGCTTCGATTCACCCAGCGTCTTCGGCGCCCTGCTCGACCAGCGCGATGGTGGTCACTTCTCGATCCGCCCCGCAGCAGAGAGCGTGACCCGCAAGCAGCTCTACTTCCCGGACACGGCCATCCTGGTGACCCGTTTCCTGACCGAGGAGGGAGTGGGCGAGGTCGTCGACCTCATGCCGATCGCCAGCACGAGCACCGCGTCCACCGAGCACCAGATCCTCCGGATGGTCCGCTGCGTGCGCGGCCGCATGACCTTCGTCCTGGAGGTCGCGCCGCGCTTCGACTACGGTCGCGAACCGCACCGGACCTCGGTGACCGACAACGGCGTCGTCTTCGAGGGTTCCGCGAATGCCCTGACCATCCACCTGGTCCGGGAGGCCGAGGACGAACGCCTCGGACGGTTGGACGTCAGTGACGCCGGAGACGTGCGGGCGGAGCTCACGCTCTCCGCAGGCCAGATGCGCGGAGCGCTCCTCGTTGCGGGGAGTCACGGGCCGGCGAGACAGGTCCGGGTCACTGAGGCGTGGGACCTGTTCAACGACACCGTCGCGTTCTGGAAGTCGTGGCTCGCCCAGTCCACCTACGCCGGCCRGTGGCGCGAGACGATCAACCGCTCCGCGATCACGCTCAAGCTCATGACGTACGCGCCGAGCGGCGGCCTCGTGGCCGCTCCGACGGCCGCGCTTCCGGAGCAGATCGGGGGCGAGCGGAACTGGGACTACCGCTACACGTGGGTCCGCGACGCCTCGTTCTCGGTCTACTCGTTGCTGGGTCTCGGCTTCACCGACGAGGCGGTGGCGCTGCAGCGGTGGCTGCGTGCCCGCGTCGAGGAGCGCAGCGGGCACGTCGGATC
>NZ_JBFULD010000114.1:0-11473 GCF_056400505.1 Terrabacter sp. P5_B1 | reverse complement strand
CGCCCCGGCGCGCCTGGCAGGAGACGGCACGAACGCCCGGTGCTCGAAGGTCGTGACCTCCTCCATCCCGTCGCCGGCCGAGCGGCGGCGCACTGCAGATCACGACACGGCATGGGCCTGGAACGACGTGTCGCATAGCCACCGCCAGCCGGCGACCGTGCCCCAGACTTGCGTCATGGGTGATCCACGAACCGAGAAGGGCGAGGGACCACGAAGCGTCTCGCCGCCGACCATCACGCCGGTGCTCGTCGCCGAGCTGTTCCCCGAGGGCGAACGGATGCCCGTCTACGTGCACGTCATCGACCATCCCCGCGCACGGGTGCTGGTCGACACCGGCATGACCCAGCTGCACCCGGCGGTCGACGACATGGATCCTCACCTGACGCCACTCAGTGAGCAGACCGACTTCGACCTGGCCGGGATCGACGTTGTCGTCAACACGCACCTGCACTTCGACCACTGCGGCGGCAACCACCTCTTCACCGGCAAGCCGGTCTACGTCCAACGCGCGGAGCTGGACGACGCGCGCAGCCTGGACGACTACACGATCCGCGATTGGGTCGAGGCGCCCGGCGTGCAGTACGTCCCGGTCGACGGCACGCTCGAGCTGCTGCCGGGCATCCGGCTCGTTCCGACGCCAGGCCACACCCGGGGCTCGCAGGTCGTGGTCGTCGAAACGGACGGTCGGCCCGTCGTCATCGCCGGCGACACGGCCGTCTTCTTCGATGAGCTCGACGATCCCCGCACCGAAGGCCAGCGGCTGATCCGCGCACTCGCTCCCGAGGAGGTCTGGCTCTCGCACCAGCACGAGCCGTGGCGCCCGTCCAGCGACCACGACGGCTGACTCCGCATCTGTCCCAGGAGGGAGACTCGGCTGTATGGACCACGGGAAGACGCTGCGTAGCCAGGTGGACGTTCGCGTTGGGCTGTGCGGGTGGACGGTCTCACAGGCTTCGTACGTGCGACGCTTCCCCGTCGTCGAGGTCCAGAACACGTTCTACGACCCGCCAACGGACGCCATGCTGACGCGCTGGCGCACCCAGGCGGCGAACGGCTTCGAGTTCACGATGAAGGCGTGGCAGATCGTCACCCATGAGTCCAACAGCCCCACCTACCGGCGCCTGAAGCAGCCGCTGCCGGAGAGCGCACACGGCCAGGTTGGAGCCTTCCGGACGACCCCCGAGGTCCTCGCGGGCTGGGAGCGGACTCTTGAGTGCGCCGCTCTCCTGCGGGCCAGCGCCGTGCTGCTCCAGTGCCCGAAGAGCTTTCGCCCGACGTCCGAGAACATCGGACGACTGCGGACCTTCCTGTCACAGGTGGAGCGTCCGGCCGGACGACTGCTGTGGGAGCCCCGCGGCGAGTGGCCCACCGAGCTGCTCAAGGAGCTCTGTGCCGAGCTGGACCTGGTGCACGTCGTGGACCCGATGCAGACCGAGACGGTGACGCCGGAGCAGACCTACTACCGGCTGCACGGCACGTCGGGTTCGCGGCATGTCCATACCGATGACGAGCTGCGCCGGCTCCGGGACCTGGTGGACGGCCGACCGTCGCCGTACGTCATGTTCAACAACCTGCCGCGCGTAGGCGACGCAGAACGATTTCTCGCCTTGCTCTCTCGCGACGGTGGGTGAGCTGAGGGCGGCATCTCGCACGTGCGAGGAGAGTCGTCCCCACTGTGAGCGACCGTCGGTGCTCACCGGGCTGTCCCGGAGTCGTCGGAGCGTCGCGGGCGTGCTCCGAGCTGGATCTGTCTCGCAAAGTCACGGGCGGCCGGCAGGTCGCTGTCCGCGTACACGAGCACGCGCACGAAGACCAGGACCGAGTCGCGCGGTGCGGAGATGTGCGTGGTCCCGGTTGGGACCTGGCCTGTCCATCGCGGCCCGGTGATGAGGTAGTCGCCCGCCTGCGTGCCCGTGGTGCGCGTGCCGACGTAGGCGAAGTTGGTGTTCGTACGGGGGTCGGTGAGCTGGACGCTGTAGTAGCGATCTGGCGCATCCGGCACGTGCAGCAGCTGAGCCCCGTTTCGCAGATCGAGCCAGCCGGCGCCCATGAGCGTGTCGCGGTTCACGCCCGTCGTTGCCAGCTTCGAACCACCGGTCGCCGCGAACGGATCAGCAAACAGCGCTTGGGGCTGCACGTAGAGCGAGTTCACGGGGATCGGGCCGTCGCCGAATCCCCTGACGAGGATCGCTCTCTTGAACACCGACAGCAGCACGCGGGGCCAGAAGTAGAGAGCAAGGCACCACGCCCCGACCGCGGCGGCGGTGAAGATGAGGAGCTGTGCGAGCTTCATGGCCGGGTCACGGGGCCTGCGCGACCGGGGGGACGGCATACCCGCCCTCGAGGACGATGCGGTCGGGCAGGTAGACCCGCAACCAGAGTGTGAACGTGCCCGTGGGCGCAGGCAGCCAGTTGGACTCATGCCCGACGGGAGCGGCTCTCTGGATGTAGACGTCGACGGAGCCATCGGTGTTGGCCGCCAGCCCCGAGCGGTCGCTCACGCTGTACCGACGAATCGCGTTGGGGACGAACCGATTCCGGGCATCGCCCATCGTGAGCGACCAGAACGCGTCGTTGGGTGGTAGGCCCCCGGCCGGGAAATGAATGACGTAGGTGCGCAGGCCAGTCAGCCGCCGGCCGGCGCCGTCGACCTGCGTTGTCCAGTACATCGCCTCCTCCGGCACGTTGACCGGGCCCGGGAACATCCACGTACACGTGGCCCGCATCAGGACGCCGTTGCCGGGGACACCGCACTCTGGCATGGTGATCCAGCCGTTGACCTTGACGGCTTTGACCCTCGACAGGACCTCGACGGTGACGACTGCCAGTCCGATACCGACCAGGACGCCCTGGATGACATCGGTACGCACAGGTCGGGCGGGGGCCGTCACGAGCCTGACGATGGCGTAGACACAAACCGCCCCGACGAGTGTTGCCAGGAGGGCGGACCGTCGCCTGCTCACCGCGGGCCCCACGACTCGCACGCTTGCACGCCTCCCACTCTGCCCCAGCGGCCGCGCCGCGTCCCGCCGCGCGGTGTCGAAGTTCGGGCTGAGGATGATGAGCGCCCGTTGGGTCCTCAGGAGCCGCCTGCTGCCTCCCTCGCTGCGGCCAGGCGTTCCACGGTGTCGGGGTGGGTGGCGAACAGCAGGTACTCGAGACGGGGCGGGTGGACATCGGCGATGTTGACGGTGGCCAGGCGCAGCTGCATCGCAGCGAAGTCGGCGGAGTTGCCGGTCAGCTGCAGCGCATGCCGGTCGGCGCGGACCTCGACCCGGCGGGAGACGAGGCTCTGGAGGGGGCCGGTGACGAGGCCGGCCAGCGTCGCCACGGCGACGACCAGGCCGATCGCCCTCGGCGAGCCCATGGAGTCCACCCCTGCTCGGCGCAACAGCCCCTCCGACTGGCCCACCAGGTAGAGGGCCACGACCGCCGCTGCGGCGCCGATCGCCCCCAGCAGCGTGCCTACTTCCGGGTCGCGGTCCTTGGCGTGGCCCAGCTCGTGCGCGACGACGCTGCGCACCTCACCGGCCGGCGTCTCGCGCAGCAGGGTGTCGTAGACGACGATGCGGCGGGTGGCGCCGATGCCGGAGACGTATGCGTTGAGCCCGGTGGTCCGCCGCGACGCGTCCGCGACCCGCACCTCTCGCACCCGTATGCCGTCCCGGGCCGCCATCGTGATCAGCTCGTCGCGCAGCGGCCCGGCCGGCATCGGTGTGAACGTGTTGAACACGGGCTCGACGAGGACCGGGAAGACGAAGGACAGCAGGACCACCAGAGCGGCGGCACCCGCTGCGGCGAACGCCCACCACCAGTCCGGCGCGAACCGGGTCGCGGCGTAGAACCCGGCGAGCACGACCGCGCCGGTCACGACGCCGACCGCGCCGCTCTTGAGCAGGTCCACCGCCCAGCTGCGCCAGCTCTGGGTGGACAGCCCGTAGTCGCGGAGCACGATGTGGCGCCACGCCGCAAACGGCAGTGATGCCAACCACAGCAGCATCAGGACGACCAGACCGCCCAGTACCGCCTCGGCCAGCCAGTGCCCGCCGAAGGGCTGGGCGACCCAGGCGACGATGCGCGCGCCCACCGGGGTGAGCCCGAGCAGCAACGCTGCCGCCAGTCCGGTCAGCAGAGAACCGTAGGAGCTCGGGCGGAGTGCGGCGTGCAGTGCCCGGCCTCTGGTGACCACGTCCGCGGGTACATCGCTCAGCGCCGCTGCGCGGGCGGCACTGCTCGGGCGTGGCACCCGCCAGGGCACCAGCGCGACCGCTGCGAGAGCCAGCCCGATGGCAAGCGCGACCAGCACTGACAGGGCCCACCCATTCGGGGTCACGGCCGCCCCTTCCCTGCACCAGACACTGCCGATGGCGGGTCAGCCGCAGCATGACAGCCGTTGCACCCACGACAACGTGCCACGCCCAGCATCCCATCCGAGCGAGCCGAAATCCTTTGAGCGCCGGCCGGCTGGGTCGCGGTCGAGCCGCGCGAGAACTAAGCCGCTTTCAGCCGCGAGCCAGAAGGATGCAGAGGACGGTGAGGCACGTCGTCAGCGCTCCCATTCCCCATCGTTCCAGCGGGTGTCGACCGGCGAGGTTTCCGGCCGTGTTCAACGCGAAGAGCACGGCGAAGCCCCAGCAGGCCAAGCCGGCCGCGGAGTGCTCGGAGGTCGTGCCAAGCACGCCACCGCGCAGGAGGAGCACCCCGCCGATCACGGGTAGGACAGCGGCGGTGACGAGGCTGGCGACCCGATGCCTGTAGGGCAGCCGGCCGTCGGGCATCGCGACCCGGCCGCCGTAGGCGGCACGTCCCCAGGGGGCTCCTGCGGCAAGCCCCACCTGGAACATGATCGAGACCAGCAGCAGTGCACTCGCGGCGATGGCCAGGTTGCTCATGGTGGCGGGAGTCATTGCGTTCCTATCGGTTGCTTCGCCGGGCTTGGGGCTCACTCGCGTCGCCGGTGCGTCGGACCTTCCGATGCCGGCGGTCACGTCCTGCTCGCGCGGTTCAGTAGCCGGCGATCGCCGCTTTGCGCTGTCGCTTGCCGAGCGGCGCCAACGCGAGATCGACGGTCTATCGGGCTGGAGTGGGTGCGCGGGGCGCATCTGCGTGGGCTTGGTCGGCGGCATCTTCGATTCGTTCCCGCAGCCAGTCCCGAATGACGGCGTTGAGCCGGAGGCCGAGCTCGATCTGCGGGGCGAACGCCTCCGGCTCTTCCGAGGCTCCGAGCTGGGCGCGGAGCTGCACCAATGCGTGGAGCTCGTCCTCGATGTGGCTCAGGTCGCGCCCGTAGGCGGTGCGCCGATCAGCAGCCGCGAGCAGTGGAGTCAGGAACAGGCGAACACCGCTCTCGTTCCGCTGGGACCGGTCGGGCTCGTCTTCCACCAACCACCGACGCAGCTCCTCGTGCCCGGCGACGGTCAGCCCATAGGTCTTGCTCCTGCGGGGCCCGCGCCCGACGACCTCGGCCAGCCCGGCGCGCTCGAGTTTGCCGAGCTCGGGATAGATCTGGCTGTGACTGGCGTGCCAGGACGTGCGCAACGAGCGGTCAAAGGTCTGAGTCAGCTCGTACCCGGTAGATGGGCGGCGGGCGAGCAGGCCGAGGATGGCGAAGCGCAGGGACACGGTGGGAGCCTAGACGCAACAGATCGATCTTGACATGTCATTTTCCACATGTCGGTTGCTCAGTCCGCCACATCACCCGTGCGGAACCCCGGGCCGCGTCTAAGATCGGTCTGAGCCGCGGATCGCAGCCATCGGCTGCACAGGACGGGCGTGAGGGTGATCTGGCGGGCAACGAGGTCTGGCCCACCACGGGACGGGTGGCACGGGGGCCTGCCCTGACGAGGAGGAAGTGGGATGTCCGAGGCAGCAGATCCCGTGGGTACGTCGAGAGCCGCACCTGGTCGTCCGCTCGCGATTGTTGCGGGTGTCGCTATGGTCTTCATCGCCCTGCAGTTCGTGCTCGCCGGTTATGGCATCTTCGAACGGCAGTACCACGAGGCGGACGACGGGTGGTTTGAGCCGCACCAAGCGGTCGGCTACCTCACGATCTTGTCGCTCATCGCCGTCCTGGTCGTATCGCTCCTCACCCGGCAGGGACGCGACATCGTCGTCCGCGCGGTCGTGCTCGTGGTCCTCGGAATCCTGCAGCCGCTGTTCGCCGGGCTCGGCGCCGACACGAACCCCTGGTTCGGCGTCCTGCACGCGGCCGTTGCCGTCGCGATCGCCGGGATCGACGGCTCGCTCATCGGGAAGGGCGCCGCCCGTGCCTCGACGCAGCCCTGACGGGGCCATCAGGGCCATCAGGGCCATCGGGTTCGTCAGGGCTCCAGCCGGGCCTGCGCGGCCACCACGCCGGCAGGGCACAGTGATCCCCGTGTAGCTGGCACCGAAACGCCTGGCCAGCCCGGCTGCTCGTGGCGCCGCACGAACACTGCGGTCTGACGCATCGGCCGTCCTCGCCCCTGGATCCAGTGGTGGAGCGGGCGGATCTGGTTGGTCGATGACCGCAAGGTGGACGATAGGGGTGTTCCCTGCAGACCAAGGAGTCGAGATGACATCGCACGGCGAGCACAAGCCAGGGTCGAGCCTCCGCAAGCTGATCCGCCTCACCACGGTGGCACTCGCGGCCGCGGCGGTCGTCAAGGAGCTGCGCACCCCCGCCGAGGAGCGCCGGTGGCACGGTTCCCTCGGTTTCGTGCCCTACGACCTTCGGATGCCAACGTTCGCCCGGTTCAAGGAGCGGATGTGGAACCCGGACAGCACGCACGTGATCAACCCGCGGGTGTTCGGTGTCGGCTGGACGGTGAACGCCGGCCGGGTGGTGGAGCTCGTCCGTGAGCGGRTCTTCGCCCGCTGAGCTCGCAGCTCACGTCCCAATGGCGTCGTTCGCCACACAGGTCAGCGTCAGCATCTGGCCGGAGATGGACACCACCCAGAGGGTCGAGGCGGACGACGTCGTAGGCGGAGAACGCCCGCCCCAGCAGGTGGTCGTCGACGTGGGCCTCTCGATCGGCAAGGCCTCTGGCGTGCGCGGYGTGATGCGTCGCTCGATCGGTCTTGATGACCCGGCTCGGCGCGAGAGTCGTTGGTCCGTTGATCGCTTTACCGCGCGCCTACCAGAGCTCGACGTAGGCTCCCTCTCATGGCTGAAGCTCCCCGCATCACGTACGTCCTTGTCGACGGGGAGAACATCGACGCCACCCTCGGCACCTCGATCCTTGGACGGCGCCCTCGCCCTGAGGAGCGCCCAAGGTGGGAACGCCTGCTGCAGTTCGCGCAGGAGCTATGGAAGCAGCCGGCCGCTGGACTCTTCTTCCTTGCCGCAAACAGCGAACTTCCCATGCCCTTTGTCCAGGCTCTGATGGCGATCGGCTACCGACCGGTCCCACTCTCCGGCGCCGCGGGCGAAAAGGTGGTCGACATCGCCATCCAGCGAACCCTGATCGAGATTCGCCAACGCCGTGCGGACGTGCTCCTGGTCAGCAATGACGGGGACTTTGTCGACCAAGTGGGTGACCTGCTGGACGGTCGGCGGGTGGGCGTCGTCGGATTTCAGGAGTTCCGCAGCAACGCGTTCCTGGAGCTGACCGCTCAAGGTCTGGCGACCTTCGACCTCGAGTACGACGTGCAGGCCTTCAGAGAATCACTACCGCGTATACGAATCATCGCCATCGAGGACTTCGACCCGGCCGACTTCCTCTGAATCCGGTGACGGCCGCGGGACGGCGAGCACGGATAGAATCATTGCTCGCCGACCATCGTCGATAGGCACGGCATGTTCGCGTTCATCGCGGCCACGGACGCAGAAAAGGCCACACCACGTCGCGGCGACGAGTTGATCGCCGCGGCTGAAGTGGTTATGGACCGCGCCTTCACCTTGGCCGCCCCACCGCTGCAGGTGTGGCCCTGGCTGGCCCAGCTGGGCAAGAGGCGCGCCGGGTGGTACCTGCCTGCCGGCCTCGAACGGTTCCTACCGGCCGCCAGGCGAGCAGCCTGGGAGATTCAAGACCGATGGCAGCACCTGCAGGTCGGCGACACCGTCCCTGACTACGGCGGCAAGAACGAAACATTCCGGCTCGCCCACATCGAACCACCGACCGCAATCGTCTACACCTCCCAGCGCGGCGCCACCAAGGTCACCTGGTCCATCACTCTGGAACCGGCTGGCGCCGGCACCCGAGTCTTCCTACGGCTGAGAATGGCCCCCGTCCGCCGTAGATGGCTGGCCGAAACAGCAGGGGAGCTCATCGACGTCCTCACCATCGCCGCCATGGCCACCGGCCTTCGGCAGCGCCTGAGCGCCCGATCCACGTGATTCGTGTCGGGCCCCCCAACGGCTAGAGGGCCTTTGGGCGCTCGACCGCGACGTCCCGCGGCGGGGGCTGCCAAGGCGGAGTGACGCGGCCTGCATCTGGTTCGGACGTGGAGGTCTTGGGTCGTCCGCCAACCTGTACTGCTCGGTCTGTATTGCTCAGTGGAGGGCGGGCCGGTAGACGAGCTCCACCGTGCGACCGTCGAATGCCTGGTTCTCGACCAGCTCCAGGTCGAAGTCGGCAGAACCCCTGAAGATCGGGTCCAGCCCCGTTTGGCCGGTGATGACGGGGAAGAGCGTCACCTGGACCCGGTCCACCAGGCCCGCCGCCATCAGCGCCCGGTTCATCGACAGGCTGCCGTGGGATCGCAGCGGCACCTCGGAAACCTCCTTGAGCTCGGCGACGACGTCGACGGCGTCGCCGCTCACGACGGTCGCGTCCGGCCAGTCGAGCGGTCCTTCCAGCGTGGTCGACACCACGGTTGCCGGGAGGCTCCGCATCCGAGTGACCCATGCGTCACGCACGTCGGACTCCTCGGTGCTCGAGGCGAGCATCTGCGCGAACGCCCGATAGGTGTTCGCCCCGAAGACCATCCGCTGCTCCCCGGCGTACAGGGCGAGGCGGTGGGCGAGCAGCTGGGGACCTTGCTTGCCCCAGTAGCCGGTCCAGTTGCCGCCGGCGGCGCCGTAGCCGTCGATGCTGGAGAAGACATCAAACGTGTAGGTGGCGGTCGCGGCGTCCTCCTCGAGTGCGGTTCATCCGTGTGGATGCACAACGACTACCGCTGCGGGCCTCCTCGCCGTCGGACTCCTCCAGGGCCTCGTCCAGGCACCGCAACTTCGCCCCCAGGACATCCTGTCCCGCATTCCACGGCGCCGCACCCCGACGCGGCGCGGGGACGACCCCGTCCACCCGCAGGCGGGCTGGTCCGCTGGGGATCTGGACGACGGGGACGATTGTCGGCGTGGGCCATTCGTCCAGAATGGCCGACTCGCCTCGACGTTGGACCGTCGTAGACAGATCACCAGACGGTGGTTACTTTGGGCAGATCGTCGAGGGGGAGCACTGCCACTTCGGACCGATCGAGAGGGATACGTCCATGTCTCGTCACCTGAATACCTGCCGCCCGTCCATCGCGATCCGGGAGACCTGACGTGTCCGGCGGCGGTCCCGAGCTGAAGAAGACGCTCAACCAGCGACAGCTGACGATGATCGCCATGGGCGGTGTGATCGGGGCCGGCCTGTTCGTCGGGTCGGGGACGGTCATCCACGCCACCGGACCGGGCGCGTTCCTCACCTACGCGTTGTGCGGGCTCCTCATCATCCTGGTGATGCGGATGCTTGCCGAGATGGCCGTGGCCAACCCTTCGACGGGCTCGTTCGCCGACTACTCCCGCAAGGCGCTCGGCGACTGGGCCGGCTTCTCCGTCGGCTGGCTGTACTGGTACTTCTGGGTCATCGTCGTGGGCTTCGAGGCCGTTGCCGGCGCCAAGGTCATCAACTTCTGGCTCCCGGGTGTGCCGACCTGGGTGCTCAGCCTCGTCCTCATGCTCCTCATGACGGGCACCAACCTCATCTCGGTGTCGTCGTTCGGCGAGTTCGAGTTCTGGTTCGCCGGGATCAAGGTCGGCGCGATCATCGTCTTCCTCGTGGTCGGCGGTCTGTTCGTGCTCGGGATCTGGCCCAACGCCAACCTCGACTTCAGCAACCTCACCGCGCACGGCGGGTTCTTCCCCAACGGCAAGCTGGCGATCACGGCGGGGGTCGTGACCGTCATCTTCTCGATGGTGGGCGCCGAGATCGCGACCATCGCCGCGGCGGAGTCCAACGACCCCGAGCGGGCCGTCTCCAAGGCTGCCAACTCGGTCATCACCCGTATCGCGATCTTCTTCGTGGGCTCGATCTTCCTGCTCTGCGTCATCCTGCCGTGGAACTCCTCCACGCTCGAGGCATCCCCGTACGTCGCGGCGTTCCAGAAGATCGGGATCCCGTATGCCGATCAGGTGATGAACGCTGTCGTGCTCACGGCCGTCCTGTCCTGCCTCAACTCGGGCCTCTACACCGCGTCCCGCATGCTCTTCGTCCTCGCCGCTCGCCGCGAGGCGCCCGCGTCGATGGTGTCGGTCAACTCGCGCGGTGTCCCGGTGGTCGCCATCCTGTCGTCGTCGGTCGTCGGCTTCCTCGCCGTGATCATGGCGGCGGTCTCGCCCGACACCGTGTTCTCCTTCCTGCTCAACTCGTCCGGCGCCGTGATCCTCTTCGTCTACCTGCTCATCGCGATCTCGCAGATCATCCTGCGCTACCGGGCCGACCCGTCGACGCTCAAGGTGAAGATGTGGTGGTTCCCGGCACTCTCGGTGATCACGACGATCGGCATCATCCTGGTTCTTGTCCAGATGGGCCTCACCGCCGACGTCCGCATCCAGCTCGTGCTCAGCCTGGTCTCGTTCGGCATCGTGCTGATTCTCTTCTTCATCAACAAGGCCCGCATCGCGCGTCTACCTGCCCGCGTCGTTCCCTCGCAGACCGGCGAGGCGCGCCGCGTCCTCGTCCTGGCGAACCAGACCCTCGAGGCCGACGAGCTGATGAGGGAGCTGCAACGCATCGACGCCATGGGCAAGGCGACGTACTACGTGTGCGTCCCGGCCAGCGCGGTGGAGACCGGCACCGCGTCGACCCATGGCGCGGTGTCCGTGCGGGATGCGACGACCGAGGCCGCGCAGGGGCGGCTGGACCGGACGCTCGAGGCGCTCACGGCGCACCAGCTCGACGCCTCCGGTGGCATCGGCGACCACCGACCGCTGCGTGCCCTGCGGACGGCGGTGAACCAGTTCGACCCCGACCAGATCGTCATCGTGACGCTTCCCGCCGCCGATTCGGTGTGGCAGCGGTTCGAGGTCGTCGACCGGGCGGCTGAGCTCGGCCTGCCGGTGACCCATGTCGAGGCCGCCTCGCTCGTCGCCCAGGTCTGATCGATGACGATCGTCGTCGCCTACACCGCACAGGACAGCGGCACGTCGGCGCTCGAGCTGGCCAGCGTGCTGTCGCGCTCCACCGGCGAGCCCCTGGTCGTCGCCGTCGTCGTCACGACCCCGCACGCGGCGGGCGTCCCGGAGTTCGTCGACGGAGACTACGTCGGTCCCCTCACGGAGTGGGGG
>NZ_JBFULD010000113.1:0-11477 GCF_056400505.1 Terrabacter sp. P5_B1 | reverse complement strand
CGTGGGCGGCAACTGGAACACCGTCCTGTCAGGCGCCACGACCTATGCCCAGGCGAAGGTGGCGAAGGTCAGCGCCTCGACCGGTGCCTTCGACACGGCGTTCCGGCCGACCGCCAACCCGACCGCGAGCGACGTGCCGCCGAGCGGCCGGGTCTGGGCGCTTCTCGTGCTGAACAACGGCAATGTCGTGCTCGGCGGAGACTTCGGGGACATCAACGGGATGGCGTCCACCCGGCGGATCGCCGTCGTGGATCCCGCCACCGGCAACCCGGTTCGCGGCTTCGCGTCCAAGCCCAACAACGGCACGAGCACGGCAACCATCCTCGACCTCGCCACCGACGGCACCACCATCTACGAGGCCGTCGCGGGCAGCGGAGGCGCCTGCACGGCGGTCGACGCAGCCACCGGCGCTGTCCGATGGACGTGGCACTCCAACGGGAACATGCAGTCGGTCCGGGTCGTCGGCAACACCGTCTACTGCGGCGGGCACTTCGGCGGAACCGCCTCCTTCGGCGACCAGACGCGCAACAAGATCGCCGCCGTCGACGCGGGGACGGGAGCCATCCTGCCGTGGGCCCCGGTCATCAACAGCGCCCTGGGAGTGTGGTCCATGGGCTCCGACGCCACTCGGCTCTACCTCGGCGGCGACTTCACCAAGGCCGGCGGCGTGGCGCAGCAGCACTTCGCCATGTGGATCGACACCACGTCGACATCCGTCCCGGGCGCGCCCGTGCTCAGCGGGACCGCGGGCGACGGAGTCGTGTACCTGAGCTGGCAACCGCCCTCCAGCGATGGGGGATCGACGATCCTGCGGTACAAGATCTGGCGGAAGCTGGCGGGCGCGACGACGTATCCCAACGCGGCGCTGGCCACCGTCTCCGGCGGGACGACGTACGCCGACACGACAGTGGCCAACGGAACCGCGTACTCGTACCAGGTTCTCGCCGTCAATGGTGTCGGTAGCGGCCCCTACAGCAACGAGGTCACGGCGACACCCGGGGCCATCGCCCAGTCGGCCCCGTCTGCACCCTCGGCCCTGACCGCGACGCTGAGCAGCTCGGGTGTCACGCTCGGCTGGACGGCGCCGACCTCGACCGGCAACCCCGCTCTCACGCGGTACGACGTCTACCGCGGCACGACGTCGGGTCAACGGAGCCTCCTGACCAGTGTGCCGGCAGGCACCACGACGTTCAGCGATGCTCTGCCACCGTCCGGCACGACCTACTTCTACACCGTGAGAGCGGTGAACACCGTCGGTTCAAGTCCCGACTCCAACGAGGCGAGCGCCGGCAGCTCCACGACGGGTGCGCCGACCCAGCCCACCCTGAGCGCAACGGCCGGCACCGCGAGCATCGACCTCTCGTGGACCGCGGGAAGCGGTGGCGGAGCTGCGGACAAGTGGATCATCCTGCGCGACAACGTCCAGCTGGCCCGGGTCACCGACCCCAGCGCCAGGACCTTCAGCGACACCACCGTCGTCTCGGGCACGACGTACACCTACAAGGTCAGGGCGGTGAACTCCGTCGGCAGCAGCCCCAACTCCAACCCGGTCACCGTGACGGCGCCCTAGCCCCAAGCCCCAGCCCGAGCCCTAGCCCTAGCCCCTGCSGACCGTCCGTCGGGGCTGGTCGCCTGGCACTTCTCAGCCCGCCGGATCCGGTGACAATGAGGGGGTGTTCATCACGCCCGTGAGCGAGGACGATGCAGCAGGCGACCTCGCCGAGTACTACCGCACGCAACGCGCCGCGTGGGGCTTCCTGCCCAACTACGCCGGAGCGTTCTCGACTCGGCCCGACGTGGCGCAGGCGTGGAACGCGCTCAACGCGACGATCCGCAACGGCATGAACCGGCGCCGCTTCGAGATCGCCACCATCGCCGCCGCCCGCGCTCTCCGGTCGACGTACTGCACCGCGGCCCATTCCACGTTCTTGAGGGACGTCTGCGCCGACGACGCCACGATGCGGTCCATCGCCGAGCACCCCGACGGAGCGGGGCTCGACCTCGAGGACAACGCCGTCTACCAGTTCGCCGCCAAGGTTGCAACGGACGCGGCCTCGGTCGACGCGGACGACGTCGAACGCCTGCGAACCGCCGGACTCACCGACACCGAGATCGCCGATGTCGTCTTCGCCGCGTCGGCTCGGTGCTTCTTTACCGCCGTCCTCGACGGACTCGGGGCCCAGCTCGACGTCCAGACGGCGGAGACGTTCCCGGAAGCCCTCCTGAGCTCCATGGTCGTCGGCCGACCCGTCGCAGAACGGTGAGCATCCGACGTCACGGACCCTGACCCGAACCGGTCGGAGGCCGTGCCCGATCGCGCTCCTAAGCCTCGTGCGGGTAGTCCTCCTCGTCGGCACCGGCCACCAGCTCACGCTGCTCGAGCCGGTCCGCCTCGWCGGCCTCGTCGGCCTGGTCCGCGAGGGCCCCAGCGGTGGTGTCGGAGACATCGACGATGGCCTCCGGGTCGGGCGGCGGTGGCGCCTCGACCGGGGCCTGCTGCTCGAGCCGGTCCTCCTCCGGGACCTCGTCGCGGCTGGGGTGCTGTGCGGTCACGGTCGTTCCTCCTCCGTCTCTGGCTGGTGGGRCTCGCTGCCGCCGGGTGCGCTCGCGGAGCAGCGGTGCCTTCGAACCCTGTCGAGCCAGCATCCCACGAGCAGCGGGTGTGGCCAGCGGGACGAGGACCCGTTCCAGGACTCGTCCGTAGCGAGCCTCCACCGCGGCTCCGCCTCAGCCCTCCGGGGGCAGCACGACGCCGAAACCTGCGACGGCCAGCCGGAGCAGCACCTGACCCGGCGCGAGCAGGTCGGCGATGCGAGCGGCACTCAGCACCTCCAGCTCGCCGAGCCGGACGGCATACGCCTCCGGGCCGACGACGCGCGCCCGCTGGAGCTCCATGGTGTTGTGCCACACCTTCGTGCGGGCCTCGCGCAGGAACCGCGTCGACGCCGCGCGGTTGAGCGGCGTCAGCACCCGGTCGAGGACGCTCGTGGCGCTCTGGGCGACCAGCTCCTCGTCCTCTGCCGCGACCCGGGCGGCGAGGACCCCGTCGATGCGCTCGTGGTCGCGCCGTCGTCTGTCGAGCAGGACCGGGTCGGTGAAGTCCGCGTCGCTGATGACGCCGAGCAGGGCCTGCGGCAGGTCGTAGTTGATGTGGGCGTTGATGCCGAGGAGCACGTGACGCAACGGCGGCAGCGCCGGGGGAGCGTCGAACGCGAGACGCCAGGGTCGTGGCGCCCGATGCCTCGGGTCGCCCGCGAGGTCGGTTTCGAGCGCGTCGAGGTAGAGGTCGGCGAAGACGACGTCCCAGGCCTCCACCCAGCCCGGGTCCTCGAAGGCGGCGGCCTCGATGGCGTCGGCGACGGCCTGCGTGGTGCGCTGGTACGTGGCAAGGAAGGCGCGCCGCGCCGCCAGCTCGTGGGGCATCGCCGCGAGGGTCGCGGTCATCCGCGTGAGGACGTCGCCGATGGTCCGCCCGGCCACGGCCTCGGTCATCGCGTTCTCCTCATGCACGCCGCCCCTCGCTCCTATTCTGGAGCGAGAGTCGCACGGCGTCAGTTGAATCCGGACGTCGTCGCGCGGGGGCGCTCCTGGTCGAGGAGGCCGGATGAGAGCGCGCACGCGTGGACCGAGGTCCTTCGACGCGGTGGCTGTCGGACGACGCGAGACGAATGCCTGGGTGGCCTACTACCGGCACGAATGGTTCGCGTTCCTGCGTGCCTCGGTCGGGATGGTGGCGGCCGGTTTCGGCATGAACCGTCGCGACACGCTGCACGGCGCGTGGCTCGTCCTGCGCGCCAACCAGGCGTGGGCTCCCTCCCCGACAACGACCCTGACCACGCACGCGAGCTGATGCGGCACTTCTATGCGCTCGTCGCGAGCAGCAGTGGGCTCGCTCTCGACCCCACCCGGGCCGCGGCGCTCGAGGTCGAGTGGTGGCGCGTGCATCGCGCGTACCAGCACGACGATGGCGTGACGACCGAGGATCTGGTGGGTGCGCTCGGCGCCCTCTACGCCTACGTCTATGCGGTCGACCCCAACCTCGTACGAGCTGCGGCCGCGAGGCGCGTGGAGGCCATGGACCTCTCCGCTGCGTGGGTCCGGGGCGGCTGCTCCCTCTCGGATCCGCTGCTGTCGCAGGAGCGCCGGGCCCTCGTCGCGTCGTATGCCGCGTTGCTCGATGCTGTCGGCCGGTCCAGGACGTGAGCAGTCGTGACACCGTCCGAGGCGCAGTCCCCGCTCGTGACGGTCGCGCCCCGTGACGACCGGGTCCTGCCCGCCACGCGGGCCCTGGCCGTCGTGCTCGTGCCGATCCTCCTCACGGCCTTCGTCATCCTCCACGGGTTCCCGCCGACACCGTGCCGCCTCTTCGCCTGGACCATCCAGCCGGAGCTGACCCCTACGGTGCTCACATCGGCCTACCTCGGCGGTGCGTGGTTCTTCGTCCGGGTGGTGCGCGAGCGCCGACGGGCGCGGGTCAGCGCAGGACTGGTCTCTGGCGGGCCATGGCGAAGCGCGCGGAGGTCGGCTGAGTCGCCGCGAGTGCGTATGCCGTATGCCGTATGCCGTGCCCGGGGGGGAGCCCGCCACCCAGGGGCCGGGTGGCGCGATCACCTCGAAGCACACGGCGGTGCGTCAGGCCGCCCGGCGTGCGGTGACGAGGAGGTACTCCCAGCCCATCCGACCGTCCGCGTCGAGGTGGTCACGGGCCAGCTCGGCCAGGGCCGTGTCGAGGGCGGCGACCTTGCCGGGGTCGTCGGCGATACCGCGGTAGGTGACGATCGTCGGGCCGTAGGTGCGCTTGAAGAAGTCGCGGAAGTCCTCCGGACGCTCGAAATGCACTGGGAGCGAGCGCTTCTCGGCCGTGAAGCGCTCGACACGGTCTCCGAGCAGGTCGCGCACGTGCGGCGCGTCGCCCCACAGGGGCGGCGGCTGGGCACCGGGAGGCGGCGGCGCGGCATACGGCTTCATCACCGCGAACATCTGCCCGATGAACCCCTGTGGCGTCCAGCTCGCGAGCGCGATCGTGGCGCCCGGTCGGGCGACGCGGACGAGCTCGTCCGCCGCCGCCTCGTGGTGCGGCGCGAACATGACGCCGACGCTCGACAGGACGACGTCGAAGCACGCGTCGGCGAACGGCAGGGCCTCGGCATCGCCCAGCTGCCAGTCGACCGTGACCCCGGCGTCGGCGGCCAGCCGTCGTCCCTCGGCGAGCAGCGCGGGCGAGAGGTCGCAGGCGACGACGCGCGCGCCGGCGCGTGCGGCCGGGATCGAGGCGTTGCCCGTGCCGGCGGCGACGTCCAGGACGTCCTGGCCCGCCGTGACCCGGGAGGCGTCGACGAGGACCCGTCCGAGCTCCGGGATGATCTCCCGGGCCACGGCGGCATAGTCGCCGAGAGCCCACATGGCGGCGTGCCGGGCCTTGAGCGCGGCGTCGGCGGCGGTGGCCTCCGGCGTCTGGGTGTGCGTGGTCATGCTGGTTCCCTCCATCGGTGACGGGCCACGGTGTGGCCCAGAGGCCCCCCGGGCCGTCTGACTCCAGAGTCCGCCGCCGCAGATCCCGTCTCCAGTACACGTCGTGGACTGATGCGGTCCAGATCCGGGACCGATACTGGACGGTGGGGCGCAGTTCAGGACGGCTGCGACCGCCCGACCGGAGGTGGGACATGGGACGACACGACCCCGGCGCAGGCCAGTACTGCCCGATCTCGCGCGCGCTGGACGTCGTGGGGGAGCGCTGGTCGCTGCTCATCCTGCGCGACATGATGACCGGCACGACGCGGTTCAACGACCTGGCGCGTGGCCTGCCGGGTCTCTCGCGCACGCTGCTGACCAAGCGCCTGCGCCATCTCGAGCGCTTCGGCGCCGTCGAGCGCTCGGGGACGCACTACGTGCTGACCGCCTCGGGCCGGGCCCTGGAGCCGGTCGTCTTCGGCCTGGCGCAGTGGGGCGCCGAATGGATGTTCGGCGATCCACTGCCGGACGAGCTCGACGCGCAGCTGCTCGTCTGGTGGATGCACAGCCGAGTCGACACCTCGGGCCTGGTGGGCGATCGTCACGTGCTCCATCTGCGCTTCGCCGACGACACCCGCCGGTTCTGGATCGTCGTCGAGCACGGCACGCCGTCCGTGTGCATGAGCGACCCCGGGTTCCCGGTCGACGTGACGATCAGCAGCGACGTGGCCTCGTTGTATGCCGTGTGGTTGGGCCGTCTGCCGCTGCCGTCGGCGCTCCGGTCGGGCCGTGTGCACGTCGAGGGGCCCACGACGATGACCCGCCGGCTCGACGAGGTTCTGCAGCTGAGCCCCGTGGCTCCCTTCGTCGCCGCGACACGGACGGTCACGGTCTGACTCGTGCCCAGCTGCCCGACGGGGCGGTCAGGCGGGCGAGTCCTCCGCGGCTCCCGAGGCGTCGCGCTCGGGCATGACGGGAGCACTGGCCGGGGCGGCCGGGGGAGCGTCGGCGTTCTCGGGGAAGTGGCAGGCGACCCGGTGCAGCGGCGCGAGCTCGACGAGCGGCGGCTCCTGCGTCTTGCAGATCTCCTGGGCCTTCCAGCAGCGGGTGTGGAAGCGGCAGGCCGGCGGCGGGTTGACCGGGCTCGGTACGTCGCCCTCGAGACGGATGCGCTCCCGCTTGGTGCGCCGCTGCGTGTCGGGGATCGGGACGGCGGACAGCAGCGCCGTCGTGTAGGGGTGCATCGGGCGGGTGTAGAGCTCGTCGCGGTCGGCGATCTCGACGAGCTTGCCGAGGTACATCACCGCCACCCGGTCGGACATGTGGCGCACGACGGACAGGTCGTGGGCGATGACGACGTAGGTCAGGCCCAGCTCGTCCTGAAGGTCCTCGAGCAGGTTGATGACCTGGGCCTGGATCGACACGTCGAGGGCGGACACCGGCTCGTCGGCGACGATGAGCTTGGGCTTGAGGGCCAGCGACCGCGCGATGCCGATGCGCTGCCGCTGGCCGCCGGAGAACTCGTGCGGGTAGCGGTTGTAGTGCTCCGGGTTGAGTCCCACGAGCTCCAGGAGGTCCTGGACCTCGCGCTTGACGCCCTTCTCGGTCTTGATGTGCTGCAGTCGGTACGGCGCCCCCACGATMGTGCCGACGGTGTGACGTGGGTTGAGTGAGCCGTAGGGGTCCTGGAAGATCATCTGTACGTCACGGCGGAGCGGGCGCATCTTGCCCGGGGACCAGTGCGTGATGTCGTGCCCCTCGAGCAGGATGGTCCCCCTAGTCGGTTCGAGCAGGCGCGTCAGCATGCGGCCGGTCGTCGTCTTGCCGCAGCCCGACTCGCCGACGAGCGACAGCGTCTCGCCACGCATGACGTCGAACGTGAGGCCGTCGACAGCCTGGACGGCGCCGACCTGGCGCTGGAGCAGACCGCGCTTGATCGGGAAGTGCTTGGTGAGGCCGTCGACCTGGAGCAGGGCCTCGCCCGCCAGCTTGGCCGCGGTCGGCTTGACGTGGGTGGTGGTCACGATGGGGCTCCTGTGCTGAGGTCTCGCGGCGCTCGACCGGACGCGGTGGGGACGGATGGTGCGGGCATCACAGCGTGGGCCTGATCTCGTTCTCCCAGATCTCGGTGCGCTCCGCCTTGGTCAGGTGACACGCGGCGTAGTGCCGTGAGAGCACCTCGGCGAACGGGGGTCGCTCGGACTGGCTGAGACCGCCCGTGCGGTCGGCATAGGCGCACCGCGGGTGGAACGGGCAGCCCGACGGCACGTTGATGAGGCTCGGGGGCGCGCCCTTGATCGGCCGCAGGCGCTCGGTGCGCACCCGGTCCAGGCGCGGCATCGAACTCAGCAGGCCCCAGGTGTACGGGTGCTGGGGGCTGGTGAAGACGTCGTCGGACGAGGAGTACTCCACGGCTCGGCCGGCATACATCACCATGATGTCGTCGGAGAGCTCGGCGACGACTCCGAGGTCGTGCGTGATGAGGACGACGGCGGAGTTGAACTCGCTCTGGAGGTCGCGGATGAGGTCGAGGATCTGGGCCTGCACCGTGACGTCGAGCGCGGTGGTCGGCTCGTCGGCGATGAGCAGCTCCGGGTCGCACGACAGCGCCATCGCGATCATCGCGCGCTGGCGCATGCCGCCCGAGAACTGGTGCGGGTAGTCGTCGACACGGCTAGACGGCTCGGGGATCCCGACCCGGCCCAGCATGTCGATGGCATGCTTCTTCGCGACCCCGGTGCTGACATTGTTGTGGATCCGGTAGGCCTCGATGATCTGGTGACCCACCGTGTAGAACGGGTGCATCGCCGACAGGGGGTCCTGGAAGATCATCGCCATCCGCTTGCCGCGGAGCTCGCGCACGGTGTCCTCGGAGGCGCCGACGAGCTCGGTGCCGTCGAGGCGGATGGAGCCGGTCATGTTGACCGTGCCGGGCTTGTGCAGCCCCATGACCGACATGCTCGTCACGCTCTTGCCGGAGCCCGACTCGCCGACGATGCCCAGCGTCTTGCCGCGCGCAACGTCGAACGAGAGGCCGTCGACGGACTTGACCAGGCCGTCGTCGGTGGGGAAGTGGACGCGCAGGTCACGCACCGACAGGAAGGCGTCGGGCGCGGGYGCGCCGAGCCCGCCGATGCCGTCGAGGGTGTTGACGGACGGGGCGCCCTTGGCGCCGCGGCGCGTCGTGGGCGTGATCGTCTCGTCGGTGGACTGGCTCATGAGGTACGCACCCTGGGGTCGAGGACGGCATAGAGGAGGTCGACGATGAGGCTCGCGAAGATGACGAACACGGCGCCGAAGAGCGTCACTCCGAGCACCTTGGGGAGGTCGTTGTTGTTGATCGCCTGGACCGCATAGAAACCGATGCCCTGCAGCGAGAAGGTCGTCTCGGTGAGGACCGCGCCGCCGAGGAGCAGGCCGAGGTCCAGACCGAAGATCGTGAGGATCGGCGTCAGCGCCGAGCGGAGCCCGTGCCTGACGACGACGTCGCGCTCCTTGAGGCCCTTCGCTCGGGCCGTGCGGATGTAGTCCTCGTTCATCGTCTCGAGCATGCCGGCGCGGGTGAGGCGGGCGTACGCGGCGGCGTAGAGGAAGGCGAGGGTGATCCACGGCAGGAGCATGCGATGGACGAGGTCGAGCGGACTGGTGGCATCCATGGGGCTGGCGCCGCCGGCATACGTCCACTTGAGGCCGTAGCTGAAGATCGTCAGCGACAGCAGGCCGGTGAAGAAGATCGGGAGGGACACGCCGGCGAGGGCGACGGTCATGAGGCCACGGTCGAGGAACGACCCACGCCACAGGGCGGAGACGACGCCTGTGGCGACCCCTCCGACCAGCCAGAGGAACGCGGCACCCGCGGCGAGGATCGCGGTGACCGGCAGGCGGTCGAGGATGTCGGGCAGCACGGGGTTCTGGGTGATGAAGGAGTAGCCGAGGCAGGGGGCGGGGCAGTGGTCGATCCCGGCGCCGGTGTCGTAGTCGGAGCCCGTCAGGACACCCTTGACGAACCGGCCGTACTGCACCCAGATCGGGTCGGTGAAGCCGAGCTTGACGGCCTGAGCGTGGATCTGCGCCGCACCGGCGCTCTTGCCGACGTAGCGGGAGGCGAGGTCGTCCGCGGTGGCGCCACCGATTCGAGGGACGAGGAAGAAGATGGCGAAGACGACCGCGCTCACGATGAAGAGCAACAGGATGGCGGCGAGCAGCCGGCGGATCAGGTACGTCAGCACGATGTGGTGGCCGGACGCGGCGACGAACAGCTCGTGGCTGCCCGCCGCCGCGTCACGCCTTCACCTACTTTCCGATGGAGGAGTTCGAACCGGGGGCCTGAAGATCGGCCCGCGTTTCACGGCTTGGCGACACCCGTCGACGCGTAGTCGTAGTACGAGTAGCCGTCGTTGACGAACACGTTGGAGATCGTGTCCGGACGGAAGAGCAGCGACTTCGGCCACACACCGGGGATGACCTGGGCCTGCTCCATGACGACCTTGTCGATCTGGCCCCAGATGGCCTCACGCTTGGTCGTGTCACTCTCGGTCACCGCCTGGTCGATCAGCTTGTCGACCTCGGGCAGCTTGATGCCGAGGTTCGTGTTGCCGGCCGGGCGGATGACTCGGCTGTCGACGATCTGGCTGAGGAAGCCGAAGCCGTCGGGCCAGTCAGCGCCCCAGCTCATGATCATCAGGCCCAGCTTGTTCGCCTTGGCGAAGTCGGGCTTGCCGGCGTAGAGCTTGAAGTAGTCACCGGCGGCGTAGGGCTTGAGCGTCAGCTTGATGCCCACCTTGGCCAGGGACTGCTGCAGCGACTCGGCGGCCGCCTTCTCCTTCGGGCGCTCGGGTCGGTAGGAGATGTTCGTCTCGAAGCCGTTCGGCTGACCGCACTTGACGAGGGCGGCCTTGGCGGAGTCGACGTCACCGGTGGGCTTGGACTTGGCGTTGTAGAGGTCCATCGCCTGGTAGCCCGGGACGATCGGGGGCATGAGGCCCGTGGCGATCGTGCCGCCGATCTCGCCGCCATAGGCGCGCTGGTAGCCCGTCTTGTCAGAGGCGAAGATGACGGCCTTGCGGCAGTCGAGGTTGTCGAACGGAGCGACGTCGCTGTTGATCTGCGCGTAGTTGGCGCGCGCGGTCGTCGGGTTGTCGGTGTGCGCCTTGAGCGTCGGGTCGGCAAGAATCTTGCCCTGCGCAGCGGCCTGCACACCGGTGCCAGCCAGGTCGATGTCGAGGTCGCCGGCCATGAGGCGGTTGTCGAGGTCGGCGGCGTTGACGCCGATCTCGACGGTGATCTTGTCCGGAAGGGCCTTGCGACCGGTGTCGGGGTCGGTCTTCGGGTCGTACTGGTCGTTGCGCACCAGCTCGACGCGCTTGCCCGGCTGGTACAGCGAGAACTTGTAGGGCCCGCTCGCGACCACGTGCTCCTTGTACTTCGACCCCGTGTCCTTGGCCTGCGGCACCGGGGAGGTGGACGACAGCTGGGCGAAGTAGTCGAAGCCGGCGAACGGCTTGTTGAGGTRGAAGATGATCGTCTTGGCGTCGGGTGTCTCGATCGACTTCAGGTTGTCGAGGTTCTTGTCCTTGTACACCGAGTAGCCGGCCGGGACGTCGGCGAGGAAGTCGTTGAAGTACGTCGGCCCTTGGGGGAAGGTGCCCTTGTCGAGCTGGCGCGCGACGCCGTACTTGATGTCCTTGCTCGTGATGGGCGTGCCATCCTCGTACTTGAGGCCGTCACGAAGGGTGTAGGTCCACGTCTTGTTGCCGTCGCTGGACTTGCCGAGCGAGGTCGCGAGGTCGGGGACGAGCTGCGTGCCCTCCTTGCCGGGGGCCGACTTGAACGACACGAGCTGGCGGGCGTAGTTGCGCAGGAAGTCCCACGAGAAGCCGTAGTACGTGTCACCCGGGTCGACGGAGTCGAAGTCCCCGGAGCTGCCGAAGCGGAGCGTCCCGCCCTTCTTCTCGGACGGGTTGAAGACCGCGGACAGGGCGGCGTTCGCGGTCGGTGCCGCTCCGGCTCCGCCCCCGGCGCTGCCG
>NZ_JBFULD010000112.1:0-11499 GCF_056400505.1 Terrabacter sp. P5_B1 | reverse complement strand
ATGTTCTACGAGGCCCTGTCCAAGAAGATGAAGGGCGTCATCGAGTCGACGGCCGGGATCACCGGGGCGAGCGCGTGACCGCGACCGGCTCCCCGGCGCCGTCCGTGCGCGTCGTCGTCGTGACCGGCGCCACCGGAGCGACCGGGCGCGCGACCTGCTCGGCCCTGCTCGCCCGCGGTGAGCAGGTGGTGGCCGTCGGCCGCGACGCCGCCTCGCTCGAGTCGCTCCACGCCGAACTGGTCGCCGGGCTGGACGGCGAGCTGGACGGCGGGCTGGACGGCGAGCTCGGCGACAACGCAGCAGCTCGCCTCGACACGCGGGTCTGCGACCTGCTCGACGGTGACGCCGTGCAGGGCCTCGCCCGCGACGTCGTGGCCGACCACGGGCACGTCGACGCGCTCTTCCACCTCGTCGGGGGCTGGCGCGGCGGTGACCGTTTCACCGACTCGACCGACGACGACTGGCGCTGGCTCTCGGGCAACCTCGTCGACACGCTGCGGCACACGACCCTCGCCCTGCACGACCACCTGCTCGCTTCCGGGCGAGGCCGCGTGGCGATCGTGAGCGCGGCCGCCGCGCAGGCACCCACGGCCGGCAACGCGGCATACGCCAGCGCCAAGGCAGCTGCCGAGACGTGGCTCGGCGCCCTCGCCGACTCCTTCGGGTCCGAGAGCGCGACCCCGGGCTCGGCCGCGGTCGTCGGTGTGGTGAGGTGGATCGGGACGGGTCGCACGGCGACCAGCCCGGCGAGGATCGCCGAGTGGCTCACCGGGCTGCTCGACGGAGATCCCTCAGCCCTCAACGGCGCGCGCGTCGACCTGTAGGCGGCCGGGCACCAGCCTGCCCGACCCGTCCGACCCAGCGACCGTCATCGCCCGACCCCAGTGAGGACCCCCGTGAGCACCCTGCACGACCCCGAGCGCCGCGGCTTCGCGTCCGACAACTACGCCGGCCTGCACCCCGAGGTGCTCGCCGCGCTCGCCGAGGCCAATGGCGGCCATGAGATCGCGTACGGCGAGGACGCCTACACGGCGCGGCTGCAGGACGTCGTCGCGGGCCACGTCGGCGCCGGCGCCGTGACGTGGCCGGTCTTCAACGGCACGGGCGCCAACGTCGTGGCCCTCCAGGCGCTCCTGCCGCGCTGGGGAGCCGTCGTCTGCGCCGAGACGGCCCACGTCAACACCGACGAGGGCGGGGCCCCGGAGCGGATGGGCAGCATCAAGCTGCTCACCGTGCCGACGCCGGACGGCAAGCTCACGCCGGAGCTGATCGACCGGCAGGCCTGGGGCTTCGGTGACGAGCACCGCGCGCAGCCGCTCGTCGTGTCGATCACGCAGACCACCGAGCTCGGCACCTGCTACACACCCGAGGAGGTGCGTGCGATCTGCGACCATGCGCACTCGCTCGGCATGCGGGTCCACCTCGACGGTGCCCGCATCTCCAACGCCGCGGCGACCCTCGGCACGGACCTGTCCGCCTTCACCGGCGAGGCCGGCGTCGACGTCCTGAGCCTCGGCGGCACCAAGAACGGCGCTCTCGCAGCCGAGGCCGTCGTCGTGGTGAACCCGGAGCTTGCCACCGACCCGTCCCTCGGGCTCGTCCACGTGCGCAAGCTGTCGATGCAGCTGGCCTCCAAGATGCGGTTCGTGTCGGCACAGCTCATCGCGCTGTACGGCAGCGACCTGTGGCTTCGCTCGGCCACGCACGCCAACGCGATGGCGACCCGGCTCGCCGCCGGCGTCGAGCCGATGCCCGGTGTCACGGTCCAGCGCCCGGTGCAGGCCAACGCCGTCTTCGCGGTGCTCGACCGCGACGTCGCGAACGCGCTGCGTGAGCGGTTCCGCTTCTACGACTGGGACCCGGCCACCGGCGAGGTCCGCTGGATGTGCTCGTGGGACACGACCGAGGCCGACGTCGACGCGTTCCTCGCCGACCTGCGCCGGCTCCTCGGGGCCTGACAGTCGTCAGGCCGGTCGTCAGGCCGGGGCGGTGGTGAAACGCAGGTAGGGCGTGACCTCGTCGACGGCATCGGCGCCGAAGCGCGCCCGGGCGTCGTCGGTCGAGACCGTCGGGGCGACGATGACCTTCTGGCCCTCGCGCCAGTCGGCCGGCGTCGAGAACGGGCCGCTGTCGGTGAGCTGGAGTGCGTCGACGGCCCGCAGGATCTCGTCGAAGTTGCGGCCGACGCTCTTGGGGTAGGTCAGCGACAGCCGGATCTTGTGGGCCGGGTCGATGATGAAGACCGAGCGCACGCCCGAGGTGTCGCCCTCGCCGGGGTGGATCATGTCGTAGAGCTCGGAGACCCGGCGGGAGTCGTCGGCGATGATCGGGTAGCCGACGGCCGCGCCGCCGACCTCCTCGATGTCGGTCTTCCACTCCTCGTGCTGTTCGAGCGGGTCGACCGACACGGCGAGCACCTTGACCTCGCGCCTGGCCCACTCGTCCTCGAGGGCGGCCACACGACCGAGCTCGGTCGTGCAGACGGG
This sequence comes from Terrabacter sp. P5_B1, assembly GCF_056400505.1. NCBI lineage: Bacteria > Bacillati > Actinomycetota > Actinomycetes > Micrococcales > Intrasporangiaceae > Terrabacter > Terrabacter sp. P5_B1. The sequence goes on along the minus strand of NZ_JBFULD010000112.1, from coordinate 9,013 downwards.
CGTGAAGTCGGCCGGGTGGCTGAAGAGGACGGCCCAGCTGGCGTCCTTCCAGTCGTGGAAACGGATCGGGCCCTCGGTGGTCGAGGCCTCGAAGTCAGGGGCGATCTCGCCCAGTCGCGGTGCTGCCATTGGCTCGTCCTCTCGCGGTCGGGCGCACGGCACGCCCCGGTCTGCGACTCATTGTGGCCACAGGGCCATGCACGGCGTTATGGGTGTCCAAATGTTGTGATGCGCACTCAGCGGACGTCCAGACTGCCGACGAAGACTGGTGGAACTGTCGCCGTCCGGAGGAGCCGACGTGAGCGCCCTGCTCGACACCATCACCGCCCAGGTCCTGCACGCCCCGGTGTGGCTCGTGCTCCTCGTCGTCGGCGGGCTGGTCTTCGTCGAGGACGCACTCTTCGTCGGCTTCGTCGTGCCGGGTGAGACGGTCGCCATCCTCGGCGGCGTCGCGGCCTCGCTCGGGCACGTGCCCCTCGCCGCGGTCCTCATCGTGGTCGTGGTCGCCGCCATCGTCGGCGACACCGTCGGCTTCGAGGTCGGCCGCCACCTCGGTGGCCGGGTCGTGCAGCTGCGGGCCTTCGACCGGCACCGGGACCGGATCGACCGTGCCCAGGACTTCCTCGGTCGGCGGGGTGGAGCGGCCGTCTTCCTCGGCCGCTGGACCGCGTTCCTGCGGGCCGTCATGCCGGCGCTCGCCGGGATGTCCAAGATGCACTACCCGACCTTCCTCGTCTGGAATGCGGCGGGCGGCATCGCGTGGGGAGGTGTCGTGGTGACCGCCGGCTACCTCGCCGGCCAGTCGTACGCCAGGGTCGAGACGTGGCTCGGACGTGGCGCTGCCGTCGTCGTGGCGGTGGTCGTCGTCGTGGCTCTCGTCATCTGGCAGAAGCGGCGGCACAGCGCGGGTGCCGACGTGGCCGCCGATGCGGGTGCCGACGCGGGTGCCGCGGGATCCGAGGGCCCCGAGGCACCGTCGCGTATGCCGGCGACGGGCTGACGCGGCCGGGCGCGGCCTCGCTGAGGCGACGGTTCATCCTGTTTGTCTGATTAAGGCCCGTATCGAGGGATGACCTGTCATGCTCCTGCGCGGGGCGGCTGAGTCCCGCTTTGCCCCGACCCGAGCAGGAGCACATCGTGACCGCCCCCCAGACCTTCCACGGCATCGTCGCCAGCCGCCCGGAGCAGACCGTGCTGGACGACGACCGCGGGATCATCTTCTGGGTGCAGACCGACGAGGACCCCCACGCCGACGCCGCCCAGGTGTTCCTCTCGGCCACCCGCGCCGACCAGGTCGAGGGTGTCGACCTGGCGATCGGGTCGGAGCTCACCATCGAAGGCGCCCCGCTCGGCAATGGCGTCACGGCCGCCACGGCACTTCGGGCGGCCGAGCACCGCCCGCCGCGCGGTCGAGTGCTGGGCACCGTCGAGGTCCACGTCCCCCACCTGGCGCGCCTCGACCCACGCCGCGAGCGCCGCGACCAGCTGCTGGTGCGGGGCGGGATCGCCACCATCGTCGTGCTGGGTGTCATCGGCATGGTGAAGAGCCCCGTCGTCGGCAACGCCGGCTTCATCTTCTTCCTCCTCTGGGGCGCGGTGCTCGTCTGGGACGACCTGCGCACCCGGAAGATCGACGACCGCGAGTACGCCGCACTGTCGGACGACGTCGTCACGGCCGTTCGATCCCGGCTCAACATCGACGTGCCTCCGCGGGCGGTGTTCGACATGCTCGGCGGCGGGCTCGAGCGCACGGGCAACCCGTGGCGGCCGACGCGGCCCCGACAGGCCGGGCCGGCGTACTGGGTCGCCGAGGCGGTGGGCGCGCGTCTCGCGGTCGACATCACACCGCAGCCGCTCCAGCCCAACGCCCCGGCCACCATCACGGTAACGGCGGTCGACGAGGACCACCCGGGAAGCCGCTAGACCCGTTAGGCGACTCTCAGGGCAGCGGACCCTTGGGTCCGTGGTCCTTCTGGTACTGCACCGCCTGCTCGACGAGGGCGTCGGGGTCCTCACGGGGCGAGGGCCAGGTTTCGCCGTTCGTGCCCGAGTCACGCGAACCCGACTCCGAGCCGGAGTCGCTGGACCCCGACACCGCCGAGGTGACCTTCTCGGTCGCGGTCCGGGCGGCGTCGGCCACCTTCTCGGCCACGACCGGCGCCTGCTCGCGCACCAGCTGGGCACCTTGCTGCGCCTTCTCCTGCACGCGCGGGTCGTCCTTCAGCTGTCCGATCGCGCGCATGAACTGCWCGTAGGGCTCGCGACCGGCCCGCGAGCCGAGCAGGAAGCCGACCGCGCCGGCAGTGACGATGAGCAGTCTCTTCATGGGAGCCTCCGTGTGTCGTGTCGGCAGCCGTGGCTGGATGCCGACGATCGCTCTAGCCATACCCACCACCGCCCCGGTCGGGCTACCCAGGTATGCGTGAGGCCCCCTTCCGCTGGAAGGGGGCCTCACGGCATACGTGCTCGGTTCGAGGTGATCGGCAACCGCGGGGGGTCGGCGATCACCTCGAACCAGGGTCGAGCGCTGGGTCAGCGCTCCTCGGTGCCCGCGATGAAGGCCTCGAGCTTGGCGCGGCCGAGGTCGTCGGGACGCTGCTCCGGCGGGGACTTCATGAGGTAGGACGAGGCGGACAGCAGGGCGCCGCCGATGCCACGGTCCTTGGCGATCTTCGCCGCGCGGATGGCGTCGATGATGATGCCGGCCGAGTTGGGGGAGTCCCAGACCTCGAGCTTGTACTCCAGGTTCAGCGGCACGTCACCGAAGGCGCGACCCTCGAGGCGGACGTAGGCCCACTTGCGGTCGTCGAGCCACGCGACGTAGTCGGACGGGCCGATGTGGACGTTCTTGCTGTCGACGAGACCCGAGAGCGAGCCGGTCAGGTTGGACGTCACGGCCTGGGTCTTGGAGACCTTCTTGGACTCGAGACGCTCGCGCTCGAGCATGTTCTTGAAGTCCATGTTGCCGCCGACGTTGAGCTGGTACGTCCGGTCGAGCGCGACGCCGCGGTCCTCGAAGAGCTTGGCCATGACGCGGTGCGTGATCGTCGCGCCGACCTGGCTCTTGATGTCGTCACCGATGATCGGCACGCCGGCGGCCTCGAACTTCGCGGCCCACTCGGGGTCGGAGGCGATGAAGACCGGCAGGGCGTTGACGAAGGCGACCTTCGCGTCGATGGCGCACTGGGCGTAGAACTTGTCGGCCTGCTCGGAGCCCACCGGGAGGTAGGAGACGAGGACGTCGACCTGGCGGTCCTTGAGCACCTGCACGACGTCGACCGGCTCGGCGGACGACTCGTCGATCGTCAGCTTGTAGTACTTGCCGAGGCCGTCGAGCGTGTGGCCGCGCTGCACCTCGACGCCCGTGGTGGGCACGTCGGCGATCTTAATGGTGTTGTTCTCCGAGGCGTTGATGGCCTCGGAGAGGTCCTTGCCGACCTTCTTGTCGTCGACGTCGAACGCCGCGACGAACTCGACGTCACCGACGTGGTACTCGCCGAACTTGACGTGCATGAGGCCGGGGACGCCGGTGGTGGCGTCAGCGTCCTTGTAGTACTCGACGCCCTGCACGAGCGAGCTCGCGCAGTTGCCGACGCCGACGATGGCGACGCGTACGGATCCCATGGATCACTCCTTGTTGTTGGTGGTCGTGCTCTGGGGGGTGGTGATGTCTGTGGTGTCGTATGCCGCGGGGCCCGGGTCGAGGGCCGCGCGGCGTTCGGCGACGATGAGCTCCTCGAGCCAGCGGACCTCGCGCTCGGCGCGTTCCTCGCCGTGCTGCTGGAGGGCCAGGGTGTAGCTGTCCATGCGCTCGCGGCGGGCCTGCGAGGCGTCGCGGATGTTGGCGAGCCGCTCCTCGAGGCGGGAGCGCCGGCCCTCGAGGATGCGCAGCCGGACCTGGGCCTCGGTGCGGGAGAAGAAGGCGAAGCGGACGTCGAAGTCGTCGTCGTCCCAGGCGTCCGGGCCGCTGGCCGCGACGAGGTCCTGGAAGTGCTCCTTGCCGTCCGCCGTCAGCTCGTAGGTGATCCGGGGCCGCTTGCTGCCGCTGTCGGACGCTTCGCTGGTCTCGTGGATCCAGCCAGAGTCGAGCAGCTGGCGCAGCGCCGGGTAGAGCGAGCCGTAGGACAGCGCGCGGAAGATGCCGAGTGCGGTGGTGAGGCGCTTGCGCAGCTCGTAGCCGTGCAGCGGACCGTCATGGAGCAGGCCCAGGACCGCGAACTCGAGCAGCGCGGCGCGGCGGCTCTGAGGGCGGGGGGACGACGGCACCTCTCGATGCTACACCCGGATATATCACTGCGATACATCGCAGAAGAAGTCCGAGCCGGCGGCCTGCTGGACCGGCTGGCCGGCCCCGGAGAAAGGTTGCCCGGCATCCCGGGGTATGTGGAGCGAGCCTGTGGGGTGCTTGTGCCGCTCGTGTGAAGCGCCTCGTCGGTTTCGTCGTCCCGGCGCCGGTCGGGTCATACTGAGTGGCGGCTCGGGACGGTTCTCGGGCCTGATCACTGAAATGGAGCAGGTTGTGACGCAGAGCAGGCGCGACAAGGGCCGCACCGGCTGGAAGAAGTGGGCCCTCGCCACGCTCAAGTGGGGCTCGATCGCCGCTGCCGTCCTGCTCGTGGTCGGGGTCATCGGCGTGGTCATCGCCTACAACCGGACCTCCATCCCGCAGCCGAACGAGCTCGCCAACAAGCAGGTCTCGATCGTCTACTACAGCGACGGCAAGACCGAGCTCGACCGCATCGCCGTCCAGGACGGCAACCGCGAGTCCGTGCCGCTGAGCAAGGTCCCGAAGTTCGTCCAGGACGCGCACATCGCGGCCGAGGACCGGACCTTCTACCAGAACAACGGCATCTCGGTCGGTGGCATCCTGCGCGCCGTCAAGACCAGCGTCACCGGCGAGACCCAGGTCGGCGGCTCCACGATCACCCAGCAGTACGTCAAGAACTACTTCCTCACGCAGGACCGGACCATCTCCCGCAAGGCCAAGGAGATCCTCATCGCCGTCAAGATCGACGGCCAGCTCTCCAAGTCCGAGATCCTCGAGAAGTACCTCAACACCATCTACTACGGCCGTGGCGCCTACGGCATCCAGAGCGCGGCGAAGGCGTACTTCGGCAAGGACGTCTCCCGGCTCACCGTCGGTGAGGGCGCCGTGCTCGCGTCGGTCCTCAACGCCCCGACGCTCTACGACCCCGCCCAGGGCCCGGACGCCGAGGCCAACCTGACCAAGCGCTACGCATACGTCCTCGACGGCATGGTGCAGGAGGGCTGGCTCAGCGCCGCGGACCGGGCCAAGTACGCCGCGCTGCCGAAGATCCTGGCGTACAAGGGCAACAAGTTCTCGTCCGGGCCCAACGGCTTCATCACGGCGCAGGTCAAGAACGAGCTGCTCTCGACGGGGCTGTCCGAGCAGGACATCGACAAGGGTGGCCTGCGCATCGTCACGACCGTCGACAAGAAGGCCCAGACGGCCGCGATCGCAGCCATGCGGTCGAACCTGCCCAAGCAGGTGCAGGGCGGCCTCGTCGCGGTCCGCCCCGGTGACGGCGCGGTCGTCGCTATGTACGGCGGTGCGGACTACTCCAAGTCGCAGTTCAACACCTCGACCCAGGCGATCATGCAGGGCGCCTCGAACTTCAAGCCGTTCGCGGTGCTCGCCGCCGTGCGCAGCGGCGTCTCGACGAAGACGAGGTTCGACGGCGACCAGCCCCAGGACATCGCCGGCACGACGATCACCAACTTCGGCGGCCGCTCCTACGGCATGGTCGACATGCGCCGGATGGTCGGTCGCTCGATCAACACCGCCTTCGTCAACCTCAACAACACGATCGGGCCGGCACTGACACGGCAGGCGGCCATCGACGCGGGCATCCCGGAGAAGACGCCGGGCCTCGACGACACGCTGACCAACGTCCTGGGCACCGCCTCGCCCCACGTCATCGACATGGCCACGGCCTACTCGACGATCGCCGGGCAGGGGGTGCGCGCCAAGCCGTACTTCGTCAAGAAGGTCACCTCGACCACCAGCGACTTCAGCTTCGAGGCCAAGCCCGCGACCAAGCGGGCGTTCGACAAGGACGTCACGGCTGACGTCACCGACGCCATGACCTACACCGTCAAGACCGGAGGCACGGCGACGAAGCTGCAGCGGCTCGACCGGCCGGTCGCCGGCAAGACGGGCACGTCGTCCTACGCGAAGTCGATCTGGTTCTCCGGCTTCGTCCCGCAGCTCGCCGTCTCGATCGGCATGTACAAGCCCGATGCCCAGGGCAACCCGCAGACCCTCACCAGCTCCGAGGACACCAACCTCACCGGTGGCACGGTCCCGGCCGATGTCTTCTACGACTTCATGAAGGTCGCCCTCGAGGGCATGGAGGTGCAGGACTTCCCGGCACGGGCAGGCGTCGGCGACGACAAGATCCCCGCCCCGACGACGACCTTCACCCCACCGCCGTCGACGACCTTCACCCCAGCGCCGACGACGACCACGCAGGCGCCGACGACGACGACCACCCAGGCTCCGAGCACGACGACCACGCAGGCGCCGACGACGACGCAGGTCCCGACGACGACGCAGGTCCCGACGACGACGAGGACGGGCCGGCCCCGGCCCACCACGGGCACACCGAGCGTGACGCCGCCGCTGGCGCAGCAGTCGACCAAGAGCAACACCCCATGAGGCGCCGGCGCGGTCGGGGGCGTCCCGGGCCGACGGGAGCGAGCCCTCGGTGACCGAGCAGGTCGACGACCCGGTCGTACGGGCGGCCTCCGAGGTCATCGGGGGTCCCCGTGGCCGGTATGCCGCCGCGCACGAGCTCCCCTGGCTGCTCACGGCCGCACTGCTGTCGGCCCTGACGGCCGTCACCGCCGGCCTCGCCGTGCTGCTCCGCGTGCCGTGCCTGCGCACCGGCTTCAGTGGCGACACCCAGTTCTGGAGTGCGTGCTACGCARACCTGCCCACCGCCTACCGTGACGCCAACGTCAAGGCCGGCGTGGCGGCATACCTCCAGGGAGGCGACGGCGCACCGGTCACCGGGCAGCCGCCCCTGACCGGGCTGGTGCTCACCGCGGTCGCGAGCCTCACGCCCGACAACGGCTCGCTGGCGACGCGCGCGGTGTGGTACTTCGCGCTGTGGTCGGTGCTGCTGACGCTCCTGCTGCTCGCCGTCGTGTGGCTCGTCGCGTCGTCTGCCGCCCGGCCCTTCTCGGCTGCGCACGTCGCGCTGTCGCCCGTCGTGGTGCTCGCCGGGTTCATCTCGGCCGACCTGCTGGGGGTGGCCCTCGCTAGCGCCGGCATGTGGGCGTGGTCGCGGCGCAACCCGACGCTCRCCGGGGTGCTGCTCGGGCTCGCGATCGGGGCTCGGTCGTATCCCGTGCTGGTCCTCGCGGCCATCGCGCTGCTCTGCGTGCGGTCCGCGCGCCTGCGAGAGATGGGCCGCGTCGTCGGCTACGCCCTGCTGACCTTCGGTGCCCTGCTCTCGGGGTTGTGGCTGCTCAACCGCGGGGCGGCCGCCTCGTCCTACCAGGGGTGGGCGTCCTCGGGCGCGGGCTACGGCTCGCCGTGGCTGCTGCCGCAGCTCGCGGGCCACCCCCTGCCCGAGGGTGCCGTGACGACGCTTGCGGTCGTCGGTTGGCTCGTTGCCCTGGCGCTCGGAGCCGTGCTCGCGCTGTCGTCCGCGCGGCGGCCCTCCATCGCCGAGGTGTCGCTCGTCATGGTCGGGATCGTCCTCGTCACCGGCAAGTCGTTCAYCGTCCAGAGCTCCCTGTGGCTGGTGCCGCTCGTCGCGTGGTGCGCCCTCCAGTGGCGTGACCACCTGATCTGGGCCGGCGCCGAGACGCTCAACTTCGTCGCCGTGTGGCTCACGATCGCCGCGACGACCGTGCCGGACCGTGGGCTTCCGGCGCCGTGGTACGCCTTCTTCTCGATGCTGCGCGTCGTGGCCGTGCTGTGGCTGGTGGCCGTGGTGTGGCTGCGGGCGCGCGGTCGGTGGGGTCGCGGGACGCTCGAGACCGACGACCTCGCCGGGCCGATGAGCGGCGCGCCGGATCGGCTCATCGTCCGCTTCTCCTGAGGCCTCGCGGCCATGGGTCGCTCCGATTTCGGGGTATGCCGTCCGGCCGGGTAGTCTTGCCCAGTTCGCCGTGTGCCCGGTGGCCTGTGGATCATTCCGACCGATGTCGGTGCGGTCTGCGAGGCTGAACCCGGCTGGAAGATCAGGCCGGGCCCCGTGCCCGCGGTGGGACGAATGCAACCCTCCTGTCACGAGAGAGACTCGTGACCGCCGAGACCAGAGGAGGTGGGTTAGAAGCATGCGTCAGTACGAACTCATGGTCATCCTCGACCCGGAGACCGAAGAGCGCACCGTCGACAAGACGATGGACAAGTTCCTCACCGTCGTGAAGAACGACRGCGGCACCGTCGACAACGTCGACATCTGGGGCCGTCGCCGTCTCGCCTACGACATCAAGAAGAAGTCCGAGGGCATCTACGTCGTCGTCACCATGACGGCGGAGCCGGCCACCGCCCAGGAGCTCGATCGCCAGCTGAACCTCAGCGAGTCGATCATGCGCACCAAGCTGCTGCGCCCCGGCGCCTGATTCAGCGACAGTCACTGAACCCGCTCGATCACCCGACGAAGGACTGAACGGAGCCCACGCATGGCAGGCGACACCGTCATCACGATCATCGGCAACCTGACCGCCGACCCGGAGCTGCGTTTCACGCCGTCCGGTGCCGCGGTCGCGAACTTCACCGTGGCCTCGACGCCGCGGCAGTTCGACCGCCAGAGCAATGAGTGGAAGGACGGCGAGACGCTGTTCATGCGCTGCTCGGTGTGGCGCGACGCGGCGGAGAACGTCGCCGAGTCGTGCCAGCGGGGCATGCGCGTGATCGTGTCCGGCCGGCTGAAGTCTCGTTCCTACGAGACGAAGGAAGGCGAGAAGCGCACCGTCGTGGAGATGGACGTCGACGAGATCGGCCCGTCCCTGCGCAGTGCCACCGCGAAGGTCAACA
>NZ_JBFULD010000111.1:0-11510 GCF_056400505.1 Terrabacter sp. P5_B1 | reverse complement strand
TCACCGGGCCGGTCGACGCGGACGACGTCCGCGCCGAGGTCGGCGAGGAGCATCGCCGCGAAGGGGCACGGGCCGATGCCGGCGAGCTCGACCACGCGCACGCCGGCAAGCGGCCCCGGACGTGCCGAGCCGTCGCCGGCCGCCGGGGTCACGGCTGGTCGCGACCGGAGCGGTCGAGGAGGATCCCGAGCACACCGGCCAGGCCGGTGCCGAGGAAGGCACCGAGCGCGCCGATGTAGAGCGCGCCGGTGGTCGTCGTGTAGCCCTGGACCTCGTCGCCCACGATCGAGATGACGGCGCCGACGATGAATCCGAGGACGGCGCCCGTGATGAGGAAGCGCTTGAAGTTCGGGATGCGGTGACGCTCGGTGCGCGAGTGCGGCGGGGTGTTCGGCGAAGGCTGTGTCACGGGTCAAGCCTAAGCGAGGCGAGCGGCAGCAGGCCGTCGAGGTGGGCGCGCTGACCGCTGGCCCGCACGAGCGCACCGCCGGTTGCCGCCTCCCACGTCAGGTCGCCGACCGCGAGGCGCAGCCACGTCGCGGCGTCGGTCTCGATGACGTTGGGCGGCGTGCCCCGCGTGTGCACCGGGCCCTCGATGCACTGGACGGCGCCGTGCGGCGGCACCCGCACCTCCACCGTGCGGCCGGGCGCGATGGTCGCGAGCTCCTCGAGGGTGTAGCGGACGGCGGTGGCGGTCGTGCGACGGTCGGCCGCCCAGCCGGCCGCCCGGCACGCCTCCAGGGCGGCATGTCCCTCGGCGACAGGGGTACGGCGACGCGGCGGCATACCCGCAGGTTATCGGCGCCCACCCACGGCGACACAGCCCCTCAGCGCAGCCGCGGGATGACGTCGGCGGCGACCACGTCGAGGACGTCGCGGGTGCCGTGGAACGGCTCGGTCGCCCGCGGCCAGTGGGTGATGACGTCGGTGAAGCCGAGCTCCGCAGCCCGACCGACGGCATCCTCGAAGACGGCGGCGCTCGTCAGCGAGAAGGTCGGCGCGGAGTCGAGGTTGAGGTACCGCCCGAAGGCACTCGCCTCACGCCCGGCCGCCTCGAGCGCTTCGTCGACTCGGCGGCTGTGGCCGCCCACGAGGGCCCACCACTCCTCGTCGGTGTCGGCGTTCCCTCCGTAGGTCATCCACGCGTCGCCGCGCTCGACCGCGAGGTCGATCGACCTCGGCCCGTTGGCCGCGATGATGAGCGGCACGTCGTTACCGGCGTCACCGGAGCCGCGGACGGGGCCGGGCAGGGTGCGCACGTCGCGGGCCGCGTAGAAGCGGCCGTCAGCCGTGACGTGGTCCTCGGTCAGGAGCCGGTCGAGCAGGCGGGTGAACTCGTGGAACCGGGCGACCCGGTCGCGGAGCGGGAGGTCCTCGCCCATGATCCCTGCGTCGATGTCCCCGCCGGAACCGATGCCGAGGAGCAGGCGGCCGCTCGAGATGTCGTGGAGGGCCAGCACCTCGCGCATGAGCTGCACCGGGTGGTGGTTGTTGGGCGAGGACACGAAGGTACCGAGGCCGATGCGGTCGGTGACTGCGGCCGCAGCGGCGAGCGTCGGCACCGCGGCGAACCACGGCGATTCGGGCAGGCCGCCCCACGTCACGTGGTCGAAGGTCCACGCGTGGTCGAACCCCATCTGCTCGGCCTCGCGCCACATCGGCTGGGCCTGCGGCCAAGAGTGCTCGGGCAGGATCGTGAGACCGAATCGCATGCCCCGACGGTAGTCCCGAACCGCTGACGCCGGCGGGACCGGGTAATAGCGTCGGAAGGACCACCCGTACCTCCCCGAAGGAGCCGCCATGTCCAATCTCGTCGTCCACTTCGAGATCCACGGCTCGGAACCCGAGCGCCTGGCCGACTTCTACGGCCGACTGCTCGGCTGGTCCTTCCAGCAGTTCGGCGACATGCCCTACTGGTCCATCGACACCGGCGACGAGGCGGCGAGGCAGGGCGGCGTCGGCCACGGCATCAACGGCGGCCTGACGCAGCGCCAGGGTCCCCGGCCCGAGGTCAGCGGGCCCGTCAACGGCGCCAACCTCGTCATCGCCGTCGACGACGTCGACGGCCTCTACGCCCAGGGCCTCGAGCTCGGTGGGTCCGATGCCCTCGCTCCCGCCGACATGCCGGGCGTCGGGCGCCTCGCCTACCTCCACGACCCCGACGGCAACGTCTTCGGCCTCATCTCGCCGGTCCTGTCCGACGGCACCACCGCGATGGGGTCCTGACCCCGCAGCCTCCTACGCTGGGTCGCGTGACGCCCGACCCCCGCGCCGACACCGCACCGCACGTCTCGCTCGAGTGGGACGAGAGAGGTGGAGTCACGGTGCACATGGACGGCTCACCACAGTCGCACGTGCAACCCGACGACCCCACGCTGCTCGTCTTCGAGTACGTCCAGCACCTCGCCCTCGCCATCGACGCCATGACGCCCGGGCCGCCGGGTCCGCTGGGCGTCACGCACGTCGGTGGCGCCGGACTCACCCTGCCCCGCTGGGTCGAGGCCACCCGTCCGGGGTCCCCGCAGATCGTCCTCGAGCCCGACGAGGCCCTCACCGACCTCGTGCGCCGCGAGGTCCCGCTCCCCCGGCGCCACCGCATCCGCGTGCGCCCGGTCGACGGGCTGACCGGGGTCCGCGCCCTCAAGGACGACTCGGCCGACGTCGTCGTCACGGATGCCTACGCGGGAGGGCGGGTGCCCGCGGAGCTCGTCGGGACGGCATACGTCCACGAGGTCGCGCGGGTGCTCAAGCCGACCGGGACGGCCCTCTGGAACCTGGCGGACGAACCTGGGATGCGTTGGGTCGCAAGGGTCGTCGCGACGGTGGCCACCTCGCTGCCGCACGTCGCCGTGATCGCGACCCACGAGGTGCTCAAGGGCCGGCGTTTCGGCAACTCGGTGCTCGTCGCGAGCGCCGCCCCGCTGTCGGCCGAGGCGTTGCGTCGCGACGTCGCCCGAGCGAACCTGCCGACCGGGCTGCGCGAAGGAGCTGCCCTCTCGCGGCTGCTCGCGGGATCAAAACCCTTCGACGAGAGGGGAATGCAGAGCCCGCCACCTCCCGAGGCCGGGAGGTGGCGGGCGCGCTGAGCCTGCTGGGACCGCTGGGTGGGACCTCGGGGTGGGACCGCCTGCTGGGGACCGTCAGCCGCCGAAGACCGCGGGCAGCGTGAACTCGTGGGCCGACTTCATCTCGGCCACGGAGAGCGCGAAGTGGCCGACGACGTCGAGGTCGCGTCCACCTGTGACGCCGATCCGGGCGTGCGGCACGTCGCCGAGCATCGCCTCGAACTCGACGGCGCGCCCCGCCGGCACCGCGACGAGCGCGCGGGCGCTCGACTCGGAGAAGAGCGCCGTGAACGCGTCGAGCGGGTTGCCCTCGGCGTCGGCGCCGACCCGGTCGAGGCCGTCGATCGTCACGCCGACACCGTGGCGCATGCACGCCTCAGCGAGTGCGATGGCAAGGCCACCGTCGGAGAGGTCGTGGGCCGCCTCGACGACACCGGTGCGGGCGGCTTCGACGAGGACCCGGCCGAGCGCCTGCTCGGCCGCCAGGTCGACCTTCGGCGGCAGGCCACCGAGGTGCTTGTGGACGACGTGCGCCCACTCGGACCCGTCCAGCTCGTCACGGGTCGTGCCGAGGAGGTAGACGTGCGCGTCGTCGCTGCAGAAGCCGGAACCGGACCGCTTGGACACGTCGTCCATGACCCCGAGCACGCCGATGACGGGCGTCGGGTGGATCGCGACGTCACCGGTCTGGTTGTAGAACGACACGTTGCCGCCCGTGACGGGGATGCCGAGGAACTTGCAGCCCTCCGCGATGCCGCGGATCGCCTCGCGGAACTGCCACATGACGCCCGGGTCCTCCGGCGAGCCGAAGTTGAGGCAGTCGGTGACGGCGAGCGGCGCCGCCCCGGCCGTCGCCACGTTGCGGTAGGCCTCGGCGAGCGCGAGCTGCGCGCCGGCATACGGGTCGAGCTTGGCGAAGCGGCCGTTGCAGTCGGTGGACACGGCCACGCCGCGTCCCGTCTCCTCGTCGACGCGCACGACGCCCGAGTCGTCGGGCTGGGCGAGCGCGGTGTTGCCGAGGACGTAGCGGTCGTACTGGTCGGTGATCCACGACTTGTCGCAGAGGTTGGGCGAGCCGAGCAGCGTCAGCAGCTGGGCCCGGATCTCCTCTCCCGACTCGGGCTTGGCCAGCTCGGCCGCGCCGGACGCGTTGAGCTGGTCGAGGTATGCCGGCCGGGCCAGCGGGCGGTCGTACGTCGGGCCCTCGTGGGCGACCGAGCGCGGCGGCACGTCGACGATGACCTCGCCGTGCCAGGTGATGACGAGGTGGTCGCCGTCGGTGACCTCGCCGATGACGGTGGCCTCGACGTCCCACGTGTCGGTGATGGCCATGAACTGCTCGAGGTGCTTCGGCTCGACGACGGCCATCATGCGCTCCTGCGACTCCGACATGAGGATCTCCTGCGGCTGCAGGCTCGCGTCGCGCAGGGGGACGAGGTCGAGCTCGACCTGCATGCCGCCGTCGCCGTTGGAGGCGAGCTCGCTGGTGGCACAGGAGAGTCCGGCGCCGCCGAGGTCCTGGATGCCGTCGACGACACCCGCCTTGTAGAGGTCGAGGCAGCACTCGATGAGCACCTTCTCGGCGAAGGGGTCGCCGACCTGGACGGCCGGGCGCTTGGTCGGGCCGCCCTCGTCGAAGGTCTCGGAGGCGAGCACCGAGACGCCGCCGATGCCGTCGCCGCCGGTCCTGGCGCCGAAGAGGATGACCTTGTTTCCGACACCGGACGCCTTGGCGAGGTGGATGTCCTCGACGCGCATCGCGCCGACGCAGAGGGCATTGACGAGCGGGTTGCCCTGGTAGCAGTCGTCGAAGACGACCTCGCCGCCGATGTTGGGCAGACCGATGCAGTTGCCGTAGCCACCGACGCCCGCGACGACGCCGGGCAGGACGCGCTGGGTGTCGGGGTGGTGCAGGTTGCCGAAGCGGAGCGGGTCCATGACGGCGATCGGGCGGGCCCCCATCGACATGATGTCGCGGATGATGCCGCCCACACCGGTCGCGGCGCCCTGGTAGGGCTCGACGTAGGACGGGTGGTTGTGCGACTCGACCTTGAAGGTCACCGCCCAGCCGTCGCCGATGTCGACGACACCGGCGTTCTCACCGATGCCGACGAGGAGCTTCTCGCGCATCTCGTCGGTGGTGTTCTCGCCCCACAGCTTGAAGTGGATCTTGCTCGACTTGTAGGAGCAGTGCTCGCTCCACATGACGGAGTACATCGCGAGCTCGGCGATCGTCGGGCGACGCCCGATGATCTCCCGGATGTTGGCGTACTCGTCTGGCTTGAGGCCGAGCTCGGCCCACGGCTGCTCGACGTCGGGCGTCGACGACGCGTGCTCGACGGTGTCGAGCTGGGGCTTGCTTGCGATGTCGGTCATGCGGTGGCCGCGCTCTCGAGGGTCTGCTTGATGATCGAGGTGAAGAACCCGCGACCGTCGAGGCTCGGGCCGTAGCCCTGCTCGACCGCGTGCTCGGGGTGCGGCATGAGGCCGACGACGTTGCCGCGCTCGTTGGTGATGCCCGCGATGTGGCGGTAGGAGCCGTTGGGGTTGCGGCCCTGCGCGTCCGGCACGTAGCGGAAGACGACGCGCCCCTCGCCCTCGAGCCTGTCGAGCGTCTTCTCGTCGGCGACGAAACCGCCCTCGCCGTTCTTGAGGACGATCGTGATCTCCTGTCCGGCCTCGAAGTCGGAGGTCCACGCGGTCGAGGCGTTCTCGACGACGAGCCGCTGGTCGACGCAGTTGAACTTGCGGTGGTCGTTGCGGATCAGCGCGCCGGGCAGCAGGTGGCTCTCGGTGAGCACCTGGAAGCCGTTGCAGATGCCGAGGACGGGCAGGCCCCCCTGGGCCGCCGGCACGAGCGCCTCCATGACCGGGGAGAAGCGGGCGATGGCGCCGCAGCGCAGGTAGTCGCCGTAGGAGAAGCCGCCGGGGAGGATGACCGCGTCGACGCCTCGGAGGTCCGCGTCGCCGTGCCAGAGCGGGACGGCCTCGCCGCCGCACTCGCGGACGGCACGCGCCGCGTCACGGTCGTCGAGCGAGCCGGGGAACGTGACGACGCCGACCTTCACTGCGCGTCGTCCCCTGACTCGCCGGCGGCCTCCGCGTCGCCGGCGTCGTCGGTGTCGCCGGTGTCGCCGGTGTCGCCGGTGTCGCCGGTCTCGCCGTTCTCGTCCACCGCGTCGTCGAGCACGCGCACGGAGACGACGTCCTCGATGACGGGGTTGGACAGGAGCGTCTCGGCCGCCTCGCGGGCCGCGGTGAGGTGCTCGTCCGTCACGTCACCGTCGACGGTGAGCACGAAGCGCTTGCCCTGGCGGACGTCCGTGAACCCGCCCAAACCGAGCCGCGGGAGGGCGCCGTTGACGGCCTGTCCCTGGGGGTCGAGGATCTCGGGCTTGAGCATGACGTCGACGACGATGCTTCCCATCAGTGGTGGTTCTCCCTGCGCTGGATGGGCGATGGTGGCGTCCCGAGGGACGGCCCGAGTCTATCGGGCGCCACGGCGGCGTCAGGACAAACGTCTCAGCGCGACTGGAGGGCGTCGAGAGCCACGGCCATGGCCATCCCGACGCGCCAGTCGATCGGCCTGCCGTCCGCGAGCGCGGGGAGCGTCACGCGGTACACGTCCCTGATGCCGGCCCGCTTCGTCGAGCTGAGCGCGAGCGACCCGTCGGGGGCGACGAAGTCGAAGTGGAAGAGAAAGGGTCCCGGGAAGTCGCCGACGACCGGGATGACCTCCCACAGCCGGCGCCCGACGGCGACCTTGGCGTTGCGCTCCTGCCCGATGAGCTCGCGCCCGTCGGGCAGCCCGAGCGTCCACGTGGAGGTGACGAGCGAGGCCCTGAAGTGCTTCTTGAACCAGCCGATGGGCTGCCCCTGGCTGTCGGTGACGTCGTACGTCGATCCGAGGTCGAGGCGCCTGCGGGCCTTGAACCCGAAGAGCGGGTGCTGCTTGGCGGCGTCGGTGTAGAAGGTGACCTGCTCCTTGGCGGCCATCCGCTTCTGCTCGGCGAAGCACAGCAGACCGAGCTCCTTGCCGTTGTCGTCGGCGCGGATGATCTCGTAGCGGTTGACCATCATCGTGAGCTGCTGGCGGAGCACGTAACGCTCGGCGGAGCCCTCGGAGATCGCGTCAGCGCCCGGCTCGGTCATGCCGACAGCGTATGCCGGGTGGCAGGGTTGGCCGGGTGACCCACCGCGTGCGCCCGGCCAGTCCCGAGGACCTCCCGGCGCTGCCCACCATCGAGGAGGCGGCTGACGCACTCTTCGCCGAGCACGGCGTCGGCCCGCTCCCACCCGGGGCATCGCACGTCGACGACCTCGGGAGGGCGACATACGTCCTCGTCGCTGGAGACCCGGTCGTCGGCTTCGCACGGTTGGAACGCGTCGATGGCGAGGCGCACCTCGAGCAGCTGTCCGTGCACCCGTCGGCGACCCGCCGGGGCCTCGGCGCGGCCCTGCTCGACGCGGCGGCCGAGTGGGCGGCGCGGAGCGGGCACGAGGCGCTGACGCTGTGCACGTTCGCCGACGTGCCGTGGAACGCGCCCTTCTACGAGCGGCACGGCTTCGTCGAGGTCACCGAGCTCGGCCCCGGCCTGCAGGCACTGCGCGACACCGAGCGTCGGCTCGGGCTGGACGCCGCTGGTCGACGCGTCGTCATGCGCCGCGGCGTGGGCCCGTCGGCCGTGCTCGCTGATCTCACCTCGGCGCTCGTGGTCGCGCTCGGCGCAGACCTGCTCGGTCTCCACGTGCACGGTTCGCTCGTGGCAGGGGACTTCACGCCCGCGCGCAGCGACCTCGACGTGCTCGCCGTCGTCACGCGCCCGCCGGACGACGCGATGCTCACTGCCGTGGCGCCGGTGCACGCGCAGCWCGCCCGGCGCCACCCCGCGTGGCGCGGTCGGGTGGAGGTCGAGACGGTGGCGCGCTCGACCGTGGAGGCGTTCGTGGCGGGGGTCGGCACGGTCGCCGGTGAGGGCCCCGACGCGATCATGCGCATCAGTCCGGGCGAGGAGCTGCACCTCCTGCCGGCGACGCCGCACCGCGTCCTCACGTGGTCGACCGTCCGTGAGAAGGGACGTGCGCTCGTGGGCCCTCCGGCGCAGACGGTCCTGCCCGCGATCCCTCCCCGCCTGGCGCGGGCGGCCCTGCTCGACCACGTGCGTGACTGGCCGACGTGGGTCGAGGACATGCGCCAGGTCGGAGGTCAGTCCTACTCGGTGCTGTCGCTCTGCCGCGCCTGGTGCGCCGTGGTGGAGGGCGAGCAGCTGTCGAAACGGGGCGCGGCCGACCGGTTCGCCGCGGCACGGCCCGACGACGCCGAGCTCGTCCGGTGGGCTCGGGACTGGTGGTACGCGGCCGGCTCCGACGACGAGCCCGGTCGCCGTGCGGAGGTCCGGGACTTCGTGACCCGAACGAGCCGGGACGTGCTGAAGCCGGCCACTGACAGCGCCGGCGGCCACGGAAGCGCGGACATGAAGCGATCCTCACACTGACCGCCGACATTGCTGCCGCTTCACGGATTACACTGGGCCGCAACACATTTGGCTGTGGGTAACTCTTGTGACGGCCCGCGAGTCCGCATAGAATCGAACACATGATCGAAGAGTTCGGAGTACCGGTGGCAGGACGCGGCGGCCACGCCGACGACCTCACCGCGTTCGCCGCCCTGGCTGCCGAGCTCGCCTCGATCGAGGTCCGATCCTTCGACGACGCGGAGCTCATCGAGGCCCTGGCGACTCTCGAGCGCACCAAGGCGGCCTGCGCCGCTGCGCAGGTCAGGCTCACGGAGCACTTCGTCGATTCCCAGGCGGAGGCGGCCGGGCGGCTCCGTGCCGAGGCTCAGTCGTGCTCCGACGCAGGCGATTTCGACGGCTGGGTCCTCGCCCGCGACCGGGCCCGCGTCCTGGAGCTCGAGCCAGACGCCCCTGCAGCCCGCGACAGCCAGCGCGCCTCTCGGTCAGCGCGGCGGGTGATGCTCTCGCGCACCGGAGTCTCGGCGCAGGTCGGCCTCGCCCGCCACGAGTCGCCCAGCCGTGGCGCCCGACTCGCGAACGCTGCCGTGAGCCTCGTCCGGCACCTCCCCCACACCCTCGCCGCCCTGTCGGTCGGGGCGGTCAACGAGCGCCGCGCCGAGCTCGTCGTCCGCGCCACGAGCCACCTCGACCCAACATTGCGCACCCGAGTCGACGCCGAGGTCGTCGGCGCCCACCTCGATCCTGACGACCCGACGGCGGGTGTCGGGTCGTGGGGCGACCGCGAGCTCGAGCGTCGGGTGCGGGCCTGCGCCGACCGGCTAGACGCCCAGGCCGCCGTCGAGCGGTGCCGCCTCGCCGAGGCCGAGCGCCGCGTGAGCATCCGACCCGTGCCCGACGCGATGGCCCTCGTCTCCGCCTGGCTGCCCGTCGCCCAGGCGGTCGCCGTGCATGCCGCCCTGAGTCGGGCTGCCCTGTCCGCCAAGGCTTCTGGTGACGACCGGTGCAAGGGTCAGGTCATGGCCGACACCCTCGTCGAGCTCGTCACGGGGCAAGCCCGGGCCGACGCCGTCCCGGTCGAGGTCCAGCTCGTCATGACCGACCGCGCCCTCATCGAGGGTGACGACACCCCGGCTCACGTGCCCGGCTACGGCCCGGTTCCGGCCGGCTTGGCCCGCGGTCTGGTCGCGCGTGATCAGGGCGCGGCTCCGAGCACCGCAGCCGTCGCGGCCGCCGGCCGAACCGCGGGAGGACTGCCGGACCCAGCCGAGAGCGGACCGCCCGAAGAGGTGCGAGTGTGGCTGCGTCGGCTCTTCACTCATCCGTCCACGGGCACGCTCGTCGCGATGGACAGCGGGCGCCGCCTGTTCCCGGCCGGCCTGCGGCGTTTCGTGGTCGCGCGCGACGGCACCTGCCGCACGCCGTGGTGCGATGCCGCCATCGCTCACGCGGATCACGTCGCTCCGTACGCCGAGGGCGGCACGACGAGCGCAGCCAACGGCCAGGGGCTGTGCGTGCGCTGCAACCTCGTCAAGGAGGCCCCCGGCTGGCAGTCAGAGGTGGTGCACCCGGGGCCGCTGATGCGGGACGGCACGCCCCGCGAGCAGCGGGACGCTGTCGCCGCTCAGGCCGTGTCGAGTGCGGGTCGACTGCCGCACACGGTCCGCAGCACGACGCCGACGGGTCACTCCTTCCTGTCGACAGCACCGCCTGTCCTGCAGGGCGTCACACCGACCGCGCCCGCACCTGCGGCCCGCCCAAGACGCGTTGCCCCGCGGATCGCAGTGATGGGCAACGGCATACGACTCGAGCTGTACCAGCGGCACGACGTGGAGGTCGAGCTCGCTGAGGCTGGATAGTGGCAGCCTGTCGCAACGATCGCGTCAGAAGGTCTCGCCGGTGAGGCGCTCGTAGGCCTCGACGTACTTCGCGCGCGTCTGCTCGACGACGTGGTCGGGCAGCTCCGGCGGCGGCCCGCCGGCCTTGCGGTCCCAGCCGGACTCGGCCGAGGTCAGCCAGTCGCGGACGAACTGCTTGTCGTAGGACGGCTGCGGGTGCCCCGGCTCCCAGAGGTCCGCGGGCCAGAAGCGCGACGAGTCCGGCGTCAGGACCTCGTCGGCGAGGACGAGGCCGCCGGTGCCGTCGGGCGAGATCCCGAACTCCACCTTGGTGTCGGCGATGAGGATGCCGCGCTCCGCGGCGATCTCGTTGCCGCGCGCGAGGATCGCCCGGGTCAGGCTCGACACCTCGGCCGCGACCTCGGCGCCGAGCTCGGCCTCGACCTCGTCGGGCGACATCGGCAGGTCGTGCTCACCCACGGGCGCCTTGGTCGTCGGCGTGAAGACGGGCTCGGGCAGCTCCGACCCGTYGACGAGCCCCTCGGGCAGGACGACCCCCGACACGGAGCCCTTCTCGCGGTACTCCTCGAGGCCGCCCCCGGTGAGGTAGGCGCGGGCAATGGCCTCGACCTTGAGCATGTCGAGCTTGCGCACGAGCACGGCTCGCCCGGCCACGRCATCGGGCACGTCGGTGGACAGCACGTGGTTCGGCACGAGGCCCGAGAGCTGGTCGAACCACCAGAGCGACAGCCGGGTCAGCACGGCGCCCTTGTCGGGGATCTCGGGCGACATCATCCAGTCGTAGGCCGAGAGCCGGTTCGAGGCGACGAGCAGGAGCTGGTCCGGGACCACCTGCCCGTCCGCCCCCACGGGCGCGTAGAGGTCGCGCACCTTGCCGGAGTAGACGTGGGCGTAGCCGGGGAGGTCGAGCGTGCTCATCGTGCGTCTCCGATCGTGATGTCGCCGCGCTCGGCACGCAGGGCGATGTCGGTGCGGTGGTGCGAGCCGTCGAGCCCGATGACGGCGACGGCGTCGTAGGCCGCCTGCCTGGCCTTCGCCAGCGAGGGCGCCACCGCCACGACGTCGAGCACGCGCCCGCCGGCCGAGACGAGCACCCCGTCGCCGTCGAGGGC
>NZ_JBFULD010000110.1:0-11569 GCF_056400505.1 Terrabacter sp. P5_B1 | reverse complement strand
GTCCAGATGCGCACCCGGGTCACACCGCAGGGTGGCACCGACGTCCCGGTGCCGATGCCCTGAGGCTCAGGCGTCGGGCGGGAAGGCGATGGCCTCGCCCTCGATGCGCAGGCGGAGCTCGGTGCCCTTCGCGGCGATGAACGCGTTGGAGTGACGGATGCTGATGATCTCTCCCCCGCGGGCGAGCGCCGATGTCTCGCAACCCGGTTCACGCCCCGACGTCAGCTCGAGCCGGACCGTGCTCTCGGGACCGAAGTAGTCGGTGTCGACGACGACGCCGCGGATCGGACCGTCCTCGTCGACGCGGATCTGCTCCGGGCGGAGCATGAGCTGCACGCGGCCTCGACGGGTCGTCGGCGCCAGCCGGACGGCTCCGAGGGAGCACGAGGCGGTGTCGCCCTCGACCCAGGCCTCGAGCATGACGGCGTCGCCCAGGAACTCCGCCGTGGCACGGTCCACCGGTCGGGTGTAGACCTCGAGCGGGCTGTCGACCTGGGCGAGGAGACCGTCGCGCATCACGGCGACCTGGTCGGCGAAGCTGAGCGCCTCGGCCTGGTCATGGGTGACGAGGACCGTCGTGATGCCGGCGTCGTGCAGGACCTTGGCCACCGTGCGCCGGGTCGCGACCCGCAGCCCCGCGTCGAGCGCGGAGAAGGACTCGTCGAGCAGCATGAGCTCGGGCTCGCGGGCAAGGGCCCGCGCGAGCGCGACGCGCTGCTGCTGCCCGCCCGAGATCTCGTGCGGACGGCGGGCCGCGAGTGCCGCGTCGAGCGAGACCATCTCGAGCAGCTCCGCGACCCTGGCCTGGGTGGCCTTGCGGCCCTTCGGCAGCCGCGCGGTGTCGATGCCGAAGGCGACGTTCTGCCCCACGGTGAGGTGGGGGAAGAGCGCCCCGTCCTGGGCCACGTAACCGACGTCGCGGTGGTGGGCCGGCACCCAGGCGCCCACGCCCGCGAGCGAGCGCCCGCTCAACGTCACCGAGCCTGCCTCGGCCCGCTCGAAGCCGGCGATGAGCCGCAGCAGGGTCGTCTTGCCCGAGCCGGACGGTCCGACGATGGCCGTCGTGCTGCCCGGGTCGACCGACAGCGTGACCCCGCGCAGCACCTGCTGGGATCCGAAGCTCTTCACGAGTCCGCTGACCTCGAGTCGACCGCGCGCACCCGGGTCGTGGTAGCCGACCGTCGCGACGGTCGAGGTCTGGGGGCTGGTCAGGGGTGTCGGTGTCATTGTCCGGCCGCTTTCTTCGACTGCTGGAAGAGCACATAGGTCATCGGCGCCGAGAGCACGACCATGAGCAGGGCGTAGGGGGCGGCGCCGGCGTAGTCGATCTCGCTGCTCTTGGCCCAGAACTGCGTCGCGAGGGTGCGCGTGCCGTTCGGTGAGAGCAGCAGGGTCGCCGTCAGCTCGTTGACGATGGCGAGGAAGACGAGCGCCGCTCCCCCGGCGGCCGCCGGCGCCGTGAGTCGTAGCGTGACCCGGGCGAACGCGGCGAAGGGGCGCACACCCAGCGCCTGCGCGGCCTCCTCGAGCTCACGCGGGGCCTGGGCGAGACCCGACCGCAGGCTGACGAGCGCGCGGGGCAGGAAGAGCAGGACGTAGGCCGCGACGAGCACGAACGCCGTCTGGTACATCCCGGGAAGCAGGCGGATGCTCACCGTGACGAAGGCGAGGCCGACGACGATGCCGGGCATCGAGCTCGTGACGTAGTTGGACAGCTCGAGCGATCGGGTGAACCAGCTCGGCCGGCGCACCGCGAGGAACGCCATCGGGAACGCCACCAGGGTCGTCGCCACCGCACCGGCCACGCCGTAGAGCAGCGTCTGGAGCAGGGCCGGGACGAGCTCGTCCGGCACCCAGATCGCCGAGCCGCCGAGCACGACCCACCGCACGACGAACCACATCGGAACGCCGACGGCGAGCACGACGAGGAGCAGGAGCGAGAGCTGCGCCGGGGCGTGGAGGCGGCCCAGCGGCATACGCCCCGGCACTGCCTGGCCACCGGAGCCGACGCGGGCGTAGCGCGCGGTGCCCCGGCTGCGCACCTCGGCGACGAGGAGCAACAGGCACAGGACGACGAGCACGCTCGCGAGCATGTTGCCGGCGGCGCCGTTGAACGTCGACTGGTACTGCACCATGATCGCCGTCGTGAAGGTGTCGAAGCGGATCATCGCGAAGGCGCCGTACTCGGACAGCAGGTGCAGGCCGACGAGCAGCGCACCACCGGTCATCGCGAGCCGCAGCTGAGGGAGCACGACCCGGCGGAACACCTGCCAGGACCCGAGCCCCAAGGAGGCCGCCGACTCCTCGAGCGCCGGGTCGAGGCGGCTCATCGTCGCGGCGGCCGGGATGTAGACGAGCGGGAAGTAGGACAGGACCGAGATGAGCACGCCCGACCAGAGACCGCCGAGGGACGGGACGGCTGACACCCAGCCGTAGCTGTTGACGAACGCCGGGATGGCCAGCGGTGCGGCGAGGGCGAGCGCCCAGAACCTGTTGCCGCGCAGCCGGGTCCGCTCGACGAGCCAGGCTCCGCCGACGCCGAGCACGAGGCACAGCGGCACCGAGAACAGCATGAGCAGGACGGTGTTGAGCAGCAGCTCGCCGACGCGGGCCCGGAAGACCAGACCGACGGCGGTGTCCCAGCCGGTCGCCACGGTCATCGCCAGGACGTAGCCGAGGGGCATGAGCGAGAACAACGCGATGAGCACCGCGAGCACCGGGAGCACCGGCGGTCGCCGGTGCTCCCGGAGCGCAGTCAGGTCCGTGGTCACCGGAGAACTACAGCAGACCAGCCTGGGTCATCAGATCGGTGACCGTGGCGGAGTTGAGCTTGGCGGGGTCGACCGTCGGTGCCTGGAGGTCCTTGAGGGGCACGAGCGCCGGGTTGGAGGGCACAGCCGAGCCGATGGCGTACTCGAAGGACGTGCCCTTCTGCAGCACCTCCTGGCCGGCCTTGCCCGTGATGAACTTCAGCAGCGACTGGGCGGCCGCGGCGTTCTTCGAGGACTTGAGCACCCCGCCACCGGACACCGAGACGAAGGCGCCCGGGTCCTGGTGCTTGAAGTAGTGGGTGCCGACGTTGGCCGAGTTCTCGCCGGTCTTCGCCTGGTCGCCGTAGTAGTAGTAGTGGTAGATCAGCGCCGTCTCGACCTCGCCGGAGTTGACCGCCTTCATCGCGGTGCTGTTGCCCTTGTAGACCTTGGCGTTGGTCTTCATCGCCGTCAGCCACTCGTTCGTCGCGGCCTCACCCTTGAGGGCCGCCAGCGCGGAGACGATCGCCTGGAAGTCGGCTCCCGACGGCGACGCGGCCCAGCGGCCCTTCCACTCGGGCTTCGCGAGATCGAGCATCGACGCGGGAAGCTGGTTGGCCTGGACCTTGCGCTTGTCGTAGACGAGGACCGTCGAGCGGGCCGCAATGCCGGTCCACTTGCCCGTGGACGGGCGATACTCGGCGGGGACCTGGTCGAGCGTGGCCTTGTCGACGTCGGCGAAGAGGCCGGCGTTCTCGACCTGCGTCATGGCGGGGCTGTTCTCCGTGAGGAAGACGTCGGCCGGCGACGCCGCTCCCTCCTGCACGATCTGGTTGGACATCTCGGTGTCGTCGCCGTTGCGGACCGTGACCTTGATCCCGGTCTGTTTCGTGAACGCGTCGACCCACTCCTTCGTGAGGCTCTCGTGCTGCGCGTTGTAGACGGTGATGCTGCCCGTGCCGGCGCTCGCTCCGCCGCTCGCGGACGATCCGGAGCCACAGGCCGTCAGGGCGAGGGCTCCGGCCGTCGCCATGGCGACGCCGATCAGGGTGTGGGGGCGGGAGGTCATGTGAGCTGCCTTCGTGATCCGGAAGGAACGTGCCGGTCTGGCGACCGGCACGTCCAAGTAGGTAAGGCTTACCTTACATGCCGTCGGGCGTGCTCTCGACCACCTCCACCGGAACGTGCGGGACACGCCTGCCGCTGCTCCGTGGCCGTGCTGGCGCCCCACTACGCTTGGGTCATGCGTCAGACCATCGTGTCCCTCGTCGACGACCTCGACGGGTCGGACGCCGACCAGACGGTGACCTTCGGCATCGACGGGGGCTCCTACGAGATCGACCTGTCCGCGGCCAACGCCGGAGAGCTCCGCTCGTCCCTCGACAGCTGGGTGTCCAGAGCCCGGCGAGCTGGTGCCGAGCGCCGCGACGAGCCCGGCGCCGTCGACACCCTCGAGACCCTCCACACCCGCGCGCGCCTCACCACCGTGCTGCCCGCCGTGGGCGAGTCCCGCAACGCGCTCATCCGCGCCTGGGCGGCCGAGAACGGACACCACGCGCCCGCCCGCGGTCGCATCCCGCAGACGGTCGTCAAGGCCTACAAGGACGCCCAGCGCTAGGGAGCACGGCCCTGGTCGGCTCTGGTCGGGCCCGCCGTGGCCTGCTGTCAGTCCTGCCGGCTCGTCCCGCGCTCGCGGTACTCCTGCTCCGTCACCCGCTTGCCGTGGACCCAGTACTGCACGGAGCCGTCCTCGGCCTCCACGGCCGGCCCGTCGAGCCGGTGCAACCGGGCCGCGGTGAAGTACAGGGTGTCGCCGCGAGCGACGATGACCTTGTCGTAGCCGCCCGTGGGGTGTGGGGTCCCGCTTCTCCAGTCAGGCTGCGACGTCACGTTCTGTAGTCTCCGAATCAGTGGGTGGACGGCCGGGCTCAGGCTACCGGGACGGCCACGACACGCCGTCGCCGGGCGCAGCGGGCGACCGTCCCGAAAGCGGCCTCCGGGATGGCGGGGATTGCATGCGCCGGCCGGTCGTGGCAGGCTCGGAGGGTCAGAGCGGTCCAACCACAGCGCCGACTCCGTCATCCGTACCACCGGAGATGAGTCATGGCGCGCCATTCTGTTCCCCCCCGGCCCGCGTTCACCGATCGCGACGCACGGACGTCCGAGCTCTTCGAGGAGCTCGCCGCGGCCACGTCCGAGGAGGAGAGGGACCGGGTCGTCGAGCAGGTGGTCCTGCTCTACCTCGACCTCTGCTCGACCATGGCAGGCCGCTACGACGGCCGCGGAATCGAGCAGGAGGACCTCGTCCAGGTCGCCCGTCTCGCGCTCGTCAAAGCCGTCCGCCGCTACGAGCCGGGCCACGCGCCGTCGTTCGCCGCCTACGCCGTGCCGACCATCTCCGGCGAGCTCAAGCGCTGGTTCCGCGATCGCGGTTGGGTCGTGCGCCCGCCACGGCGCCTCCAGGAGCTGCGGGCCGACCTGCAGGCCGTCCGCTCCGCGCTGGAGCAGGAGCTGGGCACCACGCCCACCGACGCCGACCTCGCCGAGGCCGTCGGGACGAGCGTCGACCAGGTCCGGGAGGCCTTCGCCGCTGCCACGGGCTTCCGCCCCCTGTCCCTCGACTGCAGCCCCGCTGACGACGAACGGCCCGGGCTGGCAGCCTTCTTGGCCTGCCCGGACGACGACCTCGAGGCGGCCGACGACCGCGTCTGCCTCACCCAGGTCCTGAGCGAGCTCGACGACGAGGAGCGCGAGCTGCTGCTCATGCGCTACGTGGACGGCATGACCCAGCGCGAGATCGGCGAGGCGCGCGGCGTCAGCCAGATGCAGGTCTCGCGCCGCCTGCGACGCATCACCACTCGCCTGCACGACCAGCTGAACGCCCAGGCCGGCAACTCCCCGGACGACGGGCTCACCGATGAGGGCCGCGAGACGGCGCAGGAGGCCGTGCGGCTCAGCCCCGCATCCTGACGGGTCTCGACCGCACGAACGAGAAGGGCTCCCGACCGCTGAAGTGCGGTCGGGAGCCGTTCACGTCGAGCTGTGCTCGTCGAACCGTGCGTCAGCGGGGTCAGCCGCCCGAGGTGGCGCCGGCCTCGTCCGCGTGGCTCTTCGCGCTCTCGGTCACGTCCTGGGCCGCGGAGGTGCCCTCCTCCTTCACGGTCTGCACCGAGTCCTGGGCGCGGTCCTTGACGGTCTGCACCGCGTCCTGCGCCGGCTCCTTGAGGTGCTCGGCGCTCTCCTGGGCCATCTGCTTGACGGTCGACTGGGCCTCGTCCAGCACTGGCGCCGCGCGGTCCTTGACCGCCTCGGCCACCTGCGCCTCCTTGCTGCTCGCCGGCAGCAGCGAGCCAAGGAGCCAACCGGCTCCCAGGGCGATGAGCCCTGCCGCCAGAGGGTTTCCGCGGGCCTGACGCTTGACGGAGCTGGCCGCACCGTGGGCCGTGTCGCCCACGCTCGAGGCCATCGACGACGCGCTGTCGGACGTCGCGTGGCCGGCGTCCGAGGCCGACCCCATGATCTGGTCCTTCAGCCCGACCGCACGGCCCTTGACCTTGTCAGCTCCCTTGCGGGCCATGTTGCCGGGTGTCACGGACTCACCGAGTGCATTGACGTCGCGGCTCAGCTCGCTCCGCGTGCGCTCGATCTCGGCGCGGATGACCTCCGGGTCATCGCTGGTGGACTGGTAGTTCATGCTCACAACGTCTCCTCGTGTCCCTTGAGCGCCTCGGGGACCTGCTTCGTGGTCGCCACGGTGCGCTCCAATCCCTGGATGTTCTTCAGGTCGCGCCGTCCCAGGCTGAACAGGACGGCCCCGACGATGGCCCACACCGCCATCACGATGACGGCCGCCCAGCCCCGGCTGTTGAGAGCGGACGACAGCCACTCCCACACCGCGATGGAGAGGAAGAGCAGCGCCATCCAGCCGGCGAGCGCGGCACCTCCCAACTTGCCACCGGCCTTGCCGGCCTGGCTGACGGACTGCTTCGCCTCGGCGCGAGCCAGCGCGATCTCCTGACGCAGCAGCGTCGACAGACCCTGGCTGACGTCGGCGACCAGCTCACCGATGGAGGCCGACTCCGCCTTCTCGTGCCCGGTCTGGTGGGTGGGTTCGTAGCCCGGCTCATAGCCCGGCTCGGCCCCGGCGGGACCGCGGTACTGCCCCTCGGGCAGTGCGGTACTCATCGCGACTCCCCGGGGACCCCCGTGGACGATCCGGGGTGGGTGTAGGTGGCCGGGTCGATGCCCGCATCGACCCGCGTCGGGTCGGTGTCGCTCAGGTCGACCGGCTCGACCTGCTCGACCACGTATGCCGTGTCGGTGCCGTAGGCCGTGTCGTCGCCATAGGCCGCCCCGGTGCCGACACCGACGGGGACGTCAGCGTCGTAGGCGGGCACGACACCTGCGGGAGCGGTCGTACCACCGTAGGTCGCAACCGACGGGCTCGCCTGCGCGAGCGAGGACTGAGCCTGGCCGCCGGAGGAGTCGGCGGTGAGGCCACGGGTCATGCGGCCCCCGACGAGGCCGAGGATCGCGGCCCCGGCGATGAAGGCGCCGGGACGCCGGCGGGCGAAGGAGCGGACCTCGTCGAGGATCTCGCCCGGCTGCCGGTTCTCGAGCCAGCTGGCGGCGGCGTCGAGCCGCGAGGCGCCCTGGCGTGCCAGGTCCGCGGCCATGCCGGACTCGCCCTGCTGGCTCTCGGCCATGCCGGAGAGCTCGCTGCCGAGGGACCGCAGACCCTGGACAGCACGCTGCGTCTGTCCGGAGGCCTGGTCGGTGGCTTCACCGGTCAGCTGCTCGAAGAGCTGACGCAGCTGCGTCCGCGCCTCGTGGGCGACGTCCTTGGCCTCCGAGGCCGCCGTGGAGGCGACGCTCTTCGTGCTCTCCTTGGCATCCTGGGCCACCGCGCCGGCGTGCTCCTTGGCGCCGGGCTCACCCGACGAGCCGAAGCCGGCGTCGTTTCCGACGGCCGTGCTCGATGCTTGGGGGGATTCGAAACGTTCGGTCATTCGATCGGTCATGAGTACGTAGACCCCTTCCGAGATCGGCGCGCGTCCCGTGTCCGGCCCACTTCTTGAGCGTCGGGATGCTGAGCGCCGTCCTGATGGATGGTGTACCCGTCTGGCACACGCGCAAACCACCAACGGCGACCTTTGGCTCAGAGGCGGTCCAGCAACCCCCGCTTCACCGCGTCCGCCAGGGCCTGCGGCCCGTCGAGGACGTCCAGTGCCCCGGCGTCGCGCAGCTCGGCGTCGCCGAAGCCGCCGGTGCGCAGTCCGATCGACGGCATGCCGGCAGCGACAGCCGCTCGCGCGTCCCAGGTCGCGTCACCGACCATCACGCCACTCGAGCCATGGACCCGGGCCAGTGCCGCGAGGAGCAGGTCGGCCGCCGGCTTGCTCTCCTCCGCGTCCTCGGCGGTGGTCCAGGCGTCTGCCACGGAGCGTCCGTCGAACAGGTCCAGGAAGGCCTCGACGTGCTGTGGCTGCCCCGAGCTCGCGCACACGACGCGCAGGTCGCGTTCCTTGAGCATCTCCAGGAGGTGGCGGGAGCCGTGGAAGGGCTGCACCTCCCCGATGAGCTGGTCGAACTCCTCGGTCCACTGCTCGCGCAGGGCGTCGCCGAGCTCCTTCTCGACATCGTGACCTGCGACCTCGGCGACGAGCTTGTCGCCCCCCATCCCGATCGCCCGATGGATACGCCACAGCGGCGGGTCCAGATCGTGTCGCCCGAACGCGCGCGACCAGGCCAGGGTGTGGTGGTAGTTGCTGTCGACGAGGGTTCCGTCGACGTCGAGGATGACAGTGTCGATCATGGGTGAGACCTACCCCGCTCGGGCGCTCCGCACCCGAAGGCAGTCCCACGACGGCTGGGCGACGGCTGGCAGACGGGTTCGCGACTGCCCCGCGAGCAGGTCAGTTCTCGGGGCCGGCGTCGACGAGCAGACGAGCGACGTCCACGACGCTCACGCCGGCGCGCGCGGCGGCGCGGTCCAGACGGTGCCGTGCCTCGCTCGGGGGGATCGTCTGGGCCGCGACGAGAACCCCGACCGCCAGGTCGACCAGGGCCAGGTCCTCCAGCCGTTGGACGGCCCCAGTGGCCCTGAGCCGGCTGCTGAAGGAGAGATCGGCGTTGGTGACGGCGCCCGGCGCCCAGGCGCCGAAGAGTCCGGCCAGCTCCTCGTGCCGGCCCTTGAAGGTGTCGGCGGCCGCGCCGTAGATGTTGACGCTCCCGACGACGTCCGGTCCGGCGAGGATGGGCAGAGACAGCGTGCTGGCCACCCCACAGCTCCCGCTCGCACCCGCGAACAGCTGCCAGCGACCCTCGTCCAGCAGATCCTCGTGGTCCACCGCGACCGCCTCCCCGGTGGAGACGGCCTGCTCGCACGGGCCTCCGTCGAGGTACTGCAGGGCGTCGAGACCGGCCAGTGGCTGGGCGGTGGTGAGGTAGGTGAACGTGATGTCCTGCTCGAGGACACTGATGCTGAAGCCCACGAGCCCCGGCACCCGACGTCCCACCGCTGACGCTGCGTCCTCGAGATCTCGCCCGAGCTGATCGTCACCGAGCTCGCCCAGCCGCCGCAGGGCCTCTCTCGTCTCCGGAATGGGTTCCACGACCGCTCCTTACCCATCCGCCGTTGAAACCCCAGCACCGGCGTTGCCTCCCCGCGTGGCGTGGGTAGGTGAACCTCCGGGCCGGTAGGAGCAAACCCGCCCCCTACCCTCCACCCTCCCTCGAGACTGCGGAGCCCACGGATGAACGACACGACGAACAGGCCGGACGTCGCCGACCACCTGCGCCGGGTGGCCGAGGACTTCGAACGCCTCGGTGACGAGCTCTCCCACTCACCGCACTCCAACCCCTACGAAGCCGTCCTCAAGCTCGCCGTCGAGCGGGTGCCGGCTGCACGCGCGGCCAGCATGACCACCGTCGAGCACGACCGTTTCGTCACGGCTGCGGCCACGGACGACATCGCCAGGCGCGCCGACGCGATCCAGTACGCGCTGGGCTCGGGCCCCTGCATCGACGCCATCGTGGACCAGGCGATCTACCAGCCGGACGACCTCGAGGCCGACGACCGCTGGCCCGAGTACGGCCGTCGCGTGGTGGCCGAGCTGGGCCTGCGCAGCATGCTGTCCTACCGGATGAACCTCGAGTCCAGCGGAGTCATCGCCGGCCTGAACCTCTACTCCGACCAGGTGGGCGCCTTCGACGAGCACGACCTGGCGGAGGGCCTGCTCCTCACGACGCACGCTGCGCAGGCCGTGTCGGCAGCCCACCTGCTCGACCGGTCGAGCAACCTCCAGCGGGCTCTCGTCTCCAACCGCGACATCGCCACGGCCGTGGGCGTGCTCATGGGCCAGCACAAGCTGACGAGGGAGCAGTCCTTCGACCTGTTGCGGATCGCGAGCCAGAACGCGAACCGCAAGCTGCACGAGGTCGCCCTGGACGTCATCGACACGGGCGTCGTCGACGTGACCCCGCCCGCCCGCAGCTAGCCGGTCCCTGCGTCGGGCCGGGGGCTCGTCGGCTACAGGGCTCCCCGGTCCACGACCTCGTGGGCGATGACGTGCAGCTTGCGGTTCTGACCCATGCTCGCCTCACGCAGGCGGTCGAACGCCTCGGCCTCGGTGATCTTCTCCATGGCCATGAGCACGCCTATCGCCGCGCCGATGGTGCGGGAGTGCACGAGGGCGCTGGTGAGGTGCCCCGCCCGCATCTCGGAGGCGTCCAGGCGCTCGAGTGCGTCGAGGAGGTACTCCTCCGTCGTCTCGGGCAGGAACCGCTCGGGCGGCTCCACGAGCCCCGGGTGGGCATGGGGCCGGGCCCCCCGCAGGGACTCCGCCAGGGACTCCGCCAGGGACTGGGACTCGGACGGGGACACAGATGCACGGCGCTGGCTCACGGCATACTCCTGTGGCTCTTCTCGATACGTGCGGGCCGCGGTTCGGGCTCCCGTCCAGCGTACGAAGGAGGTCGCGCGCTGGCTAGATCCCGGAGCGCCATTGCCCTCCCCTGACGGGCCCTCGCTGGTCGCCGGCCCCGGGACAGGCGACGATGTCGGTATGGCGAAGTCTGGACGAGGTCCGCGGTTCTTCAAGCGGCGTGGTGACGACCTGACGGTGAAGGACGGCGAGGGGCACAAGCACCATGCGGTCCTGGAACGCGTCGACGCCGACAGCACGCAGGAGGACGGCTCCTTCGTCCTCGGCTACTGCAAGAGCTGCGACTGGACGGGTCCGGCCCGGCGCGCGCGGGACAAGGCCCGCAAGGACGCGCTCGCCCACGTCGAGGACTGCCCCAGCAAGGGGAAGGTCCGCCTCGGTGTCGGCGAGGGGGACCCACGCTGACCGTCCGACCGGGTCGTGCCCGGCTCGCCCCGAACGCGCCGCAATCCTCCCGGCCGCATCCTGCATTCACCCAGCGGCGCTAGGTTCGAGGTGCCGGAGGTCGCTGCCGCCGGCGGCGGCCGTGAAGAGGAGTGCGCGTGGTGGATCCCCTGCTGGCCGGTGACCGTGCTCCCGGGCCGCGGACGCTCGTCGACGTGCTCGCCGACGTCACGTCGCGCCATCCCGACGCCCCGGCGCTCGACGACACCCGCCGGGTCCTGACCTACGCGGAGCTCACCGAGCAGGCCCGGCGCCTGGCCGTCGAGCTGGCGGCAGCGGGCGTATGCCGGGGGGACCGGGTGGGCGTGCGGGCCCCCTCGGGGACCGTCGACCTCTACGTCGCCGTTCTCGGGATCCTGCACGCCGGGGCCGCCTACGTGCCCGTCGACGTCGACGACCCCCAGGAGCGGGCCGACCTCGTCTTCTCGG